>JAKOQD010000339.1 GCA_029778515.1 Actinomycetes bacterium | reverse complement strand
CCTGGAGAACCTGGACGAACATGAGGTGCTGTTGATCGGGGCCACCGACCCCGTCCGGAACGTGTCGATGACCGCGCTCACCAGACACGGCGTCGACTGGCGACTCGACCGCTACAACGACGTGTCGCACCTGGTCAGCGCCGGTGCGCCGGTGACGGAGCACCCCGGAGAGCCTGATGTCGCCCGCTGACCCCACGCAGGTGACGCCCCGCCTGCTGCGCGAGTGGCCGCTGCCCGAAGCGGGCAGTTCGAAGTACCTGCGCGGACGCGTCCTGGTGATCGGTGGCGCGGTCCGGACGCCGGGAGCCGTGCAGTTGGCCGGGATCGCGGCCTTACGGTCGGCGCCGGCCATCTCAGCCTCGCGGTGGCCAAACCCGCCGCCATCCCTCTGGCCGTGGCTACACCCGAGTCGGGCGTGACCGGGCTGGCCTGCGATCACCAGGGCTCGATGCTCGCCGACGACCTGCCCAAGCTGGCCGACACCCTCGAACTGGCGGACGCGGTCGTGCTCGGCCCAGGCCTGGATCGCAGCCCTGCCACCGCCGATGTGGTGGCGGGAGTGCTCGACCGGCTCGCTCCACAGACCCGGCTGGTGGTGGACGCAGCCGCCCTGGCCCCGTTGCTCCACCTCGATCCGCTGCCCGAATCGCGGGCCGATCGGACGGTGCCCACCCCCAACGACGACGAGGCAGCCGAACTCCTCGGCCGGCCCCTCGGCGAGGATCTGGTGGCCGACGTCAACTCGATCGCCGCCCGCTTCGGTGCCGTGGTCGCCTGCCACGACCTGGTCGTGCAACCGGACGGCAGCGCCTGGCAGATCAGCGTCGGCGACAGCGGCCTGGCCACCTCAGGCAGCGGGGACGTGCTGGCCGGCGCGCTCGGCGGCCTGCTCGCCCGCGGCGCAGAACCAGCACAGGCGGCCTGCTGGGCCAAGTACCTGCATGCCGCGGCCGGCGAACGTCTGGCCGCCCGGATCGGCCGCCTCGGTTTCCTGGCCGGCGAGATCCGGGACGAGCTGCCCATAGTGCTGGCCGAGATCGGCTGACGAAACCGCTTGCGGTTGGTGTTGCCGACGATTCGAGCCGGCGGCCCTTCGTGACGCGTCCGGCTTCGTTCCTCAGCCGGACGCTCCTCAGGGACCGGTATAGACCGGCGTGGGCCCTTCGCAGGCTCTCAGTGGATCAGTGCCTTCAGCACGATCAGCACCACGCCGAGCAGCGCGGTGGCACCGGCACCGACCAGTCGCGGAACCTGTCTTGGGCTCCAGGTGGCGATGCCGAGGTAGCCCAACACGGCCAGGATCGCCACGTCGACCCACAGCGTGCCCCACACCGCGTGCTCGTGACTCACGACACCGAGCACGCTCATCCCCAGGATCACGCCCGGAATCAGGGCGGCCCCCAACATGCCCCAGGAGTGGCCGAAGGAGTAGGCCAGCGCCCGGCCCACTCGCACGGCGGTGGAGCAGTCGTCATCGTGATGGTCGCCGAGGTGGACCACCGCACCCGCGTAGACGTGGGCCAACCAGAACACCACCGTGGTGGCCAGCACCTTCACCAGGGCATCGTGAGCGGCCGCGTCCTCCTGATTGGCGACGATCACCAGCAGGCCGGAGATCAACACCACCCCGTGGATCGCGGGCTCGGAAACCAACTGCTTCACAACGTTTGCGGTCGTGGTCGATGCTGCATCCGGCATGGCGCAATTGTGGCCCAGGGAAGGCCGATCGACGTTCCCTGACGAGGGGTCTCGACAGGCTCGACCAGCCGAGGGGTTTCTCGACCGGCCGAAGGTCACAACCAGCGACGACCCTTGAGCAACCCGATCAGGTGGTCGAGCACCGCCGGATCGGTCCGCAAGCCGTTGTGCTCGTACTCGCTGGTCACCCAGGCGCGGCAATCCGGGAGAAGCGCCGCCGTCTGCAGCGAGAACTCCAGCGGCACGAACGCATCCTGGTGATAGACCGCCGCAGCCACCGGCACCTCAGCCGCGGCCAGGCGCTCCGGGAAGTACAGCTGATTCCACTCGTGCTCGGCCAGCAGGTCGGCAACCTCGGCGGACCCGGCGAGCTCGCGGTCCTCGGTGAACACGCTGCGCTGCAGGTGCTCACCGCCGAGCAGCGTCACATCCTCGCGGACGCGATCAGGCATCGTCCGTTCCGCCGACCAGCCGGTGCGCCCGCCGTCGGCGTAGCTGGATTCGTGCAGCACCGCGTACAACGGGTTGCGTCCGCTGAACGGCAGGGCCTCGGCCAGGTCGTGGGCGAAAGCGGACGAGCGGTGGTCGAGTTCGAGCAGGTAGTGCAGGCGCTCGATGCCGCCCTGCACGCCGAGCAGGCTGCCGACCGTCCGGAGGCGCGCGGCCGAAACCAGGTCGCCGTTCGGCAGCGCGATCCGTCCCGCGGTGGCCAGCTCGCTGAGTTGGCGGACGCGGTCCCGGTCGCCGGGAAAGCGCCGGTAGTAGGCCTCAGACTTGGCGATCATGATCTGCCAGGTGGCCGCGTACACGTCGTCGATCGGACGGCCGACCGCGCTCAGCCCACCGGTGATCAGTGCTCCGGCCAGCGACTCGGCATGGACGCTCAGGTAGTGCAGCGTGGTGAAGCCGCCGAAGGACTGGCCGAGCACCGTCCAGGTGGACGCACCGAGCGCTTCGCGCACCAGTTCGGCGTCGTGCACGATCTCGTCGGCGCGCAGATGGGTGAGGTACTCGGCCTGCTGGCCGGCGCTCAGGCCGCGCAGTGGTTCGGTGCCGGTGGTCGAGATCGGCGTCGAACGTCCGGTGCCGCGCTGGTCGAGCAGCACGACCTGGTAGTCCTGCAGCGCCCGCGCCAACCACGGCGGGCTGCCCGGCGAGGGCCGCGGTGCCTCGTGGCCCGGGCCGCCCTGCAGGAAGGCCAGATACGGCTTGCGCTCGCCGTCCGCGCCGGTGACCACGCGGGCGAAGACCTCGATCGTGCCGGCGGACGGGTCGGCGTGGCGCAGCGGAGCGTCCAGGGTGAGGTTGGTGATGGTTAGTCCGGGCAGGCTCTCGGTCGTGGTGCGCATCCAGCCAAGCTATCGCGAAGGTTGGGTGGTCTCGACAAGCTCGACCAGCCAAAGGCGAAACGCCGTGGGAACCAGCGAACTGCTGGCTCCCACGGCGTTCTGCCTGGGTGAAGCTAGTGCCGATCAGGCCTTGGTGAGCGGGCCCAGCGTGGCGTCGTTGGCGTAAACCTCAGCCGCGTTCTCCTTGGTGACGATGACCGGAGCCAGCAGGTAAGCCGGGACGATCTTCACACCGTTGTTGTAGGACTCGGTGTCGTTGACCTCAGGCGTCTTGCCGGCCTGCAGGTCGTTCACCATGACGATCGAGTGCTCGACCAGCTTGTTGGTGTCCTTGAAGATGGTCGAGTACTGCTTGCCGGCCATGATCGACTTCACCGACTCCACCTCGGAGTCCTGACCGGTGACGACCGGGAGGTCCTTGCCCGCAGCGTCAACGGCGGTCATCGCCGCACGGGCGAGGGTGTCGTTCGGGGACAGGATGCCGTGGAGGTCGGTCTTCTCGTACGAGCCGGAGAGGATGGTGTCCATCCGCTTCTGCGCGTTCTCGGCCTTCCAGCCCTGGGTGACTACCTTGTCGAAGGTGGTCTGGCCCGAAACCACGGTCAGCGTGCCGTCGTCGATCTTCGGCTGCAGCACGTCCATGGCGCCGTCGAAGAACACCTTGGCGTTGGAGTCGTCGGGGCTACCGGCGATCAACTCGATGTTCCACTTCTTCACGTCGCCCTTGCGCGCGGCGAGGCCGTCCAGCAGGGCCTGGCCCTGCAGCTGGCCGACCTTGAAGTTGTCGAACGCGACGTAGAAGTCGATGTCCGGCGTGTTAGTCAGCAGGCGGTCGTAGGCGATCACGGTGATGCCGGCCTGCTTGGCCGCGGCGAGCTGCGTGCCCAGCTGGGAACCGTCGATGGCACCGATGATCAGAACCTTGGCGCCCTGCTCGATCATGGCCTGGATCTGGTTCTGCTGCTCGGTCACGCCATTGTTGGCGAACTGGACGCTTGGCTTGTACCCAGCTGCGGTGAGCTGCGTGTTGAACAGATTCTCGGCCAGTACCCAGTTCTCAGAGGTCTTCTGCGGCAGGGCGACACCGATGACCGAGCCCTTGTCGAAACCGGCAGCAGCCGCGGACGACTCCGTTGCGCCCGGCGACGCCGCCGGCGGAGCCGAGGTCTCGGTACGGCCACCACCGCAACCGGTCAGGGCAAGTGCCCCGGCGGCCGCGAGCACCGTCGCGACCTTGACGAACTTCCTCATCCCATACCCTTTCTCGATCCGGTTCCCGCGGTGGGTACCGGCCCTATCGCCGGCCGCCTTGGGTGCGGCCGGGGAGTCTGTAGTTACCTGAGCTCCTTGGCTACTGCCGTCTTGTCCTGGGCTTCGCTTTCGGCGAGTGCCACCTCAGCTGGGGTGACCTGGCCGGCGTTCTTGCCGCGGAAGATCAGTCCGCTGATGGAGGGGCGCCCCTGCCGCTTCTGCCACACGTCGATGGCGACGGCGGCGAGCAGGACCAGGCCCTTGATCATCTGGGTTGCCTGGCTGCCGACGCTCATCAGCTGCAGGCCGTTGTTGAGTACTGCCATGACCAGGCCGCCGATGATGGAGCCGATCACGGTGCCGACACCGCCGGAGACCGCCGCGCCGCCGATGAACACGGCTGCGATCGCGTCCAGCTCCCAGCCGACGCCGTCGAACGGGCCCGAGGCGGTGGAGCGGCCGACGAACATCATCCCCGCGAACGCGGCCAGGATCGACATGTTCATCATCACCAGGAAGTAGGTCCGCTTCGTGTTCACACCCGACAGCTCAGCCGCGAGGCGGTTACCACCAACGGCATAGATGTGCCGTCCGGTGATGGTGCGCTGGGTGACCCAGGAGTACAGGATCACTAGGCCGACCAGGATCAGGCCGGGGATGGGGAACGAGGTGCCCGGACGGCCGGTGCCGTACATCCAGGTGAGGTAGGCGATCACCACGGCGAGCAGCACGATCCGGGTGATGGTGACCCACATCGGCGGCACTTCGGCGTTGACCTTGATCAGGGCCCGACGCTGCGCGAGCTGCATCCAGGCCAGCACCGCGATCGCCACGATTCCCAGCAGCAGGGTGGAGTTGTTCATGCCGGTGTTCGGCCCCCACTCGGGCAGGTAGCCCGCGCCGAGTACCTGGAAGTCCTTCGGCACCGGGACGGTCAGGGACTGGCCCACCCACTGGTTCGCGCCACGGAAGAACATGTAGCCGGCCAGGGTGACGATGAAGCCCGGGATACCGAAGTAGGCCACCCAGAAGCCCTGCCAGATGCCGCAAATGGCTCCGATGGCCAGGCCGAGCAGGACGCCGGCCCAACTCGGAAGGCCGAAGTCACGCATCGCGACCGCGACCACGATGCCCACGAAGGCGGCCACCGAACCCACGGCCAGGTCGATGTGGCCGATCACGATCACCATCACCATGCCGATCGCCAGCACCAGGATGTAGCTGTTGCCGTTCAACAGGTTCATCAGGTTGGTCGAGGTGACCACCAGGCCCCTGGTCATAATGTGGAAGAACAGCGTTAGTGCGACCAGCACGAACAACATGCCGAACTGGCGCATGTTCCCGCCGAACAACTTCCTCAGTGCGTCCATTGCAGTCCTTCTCGAATCGGTGTGATCACTGGTCAGGCGGCGTTCTCGGTGTTGGTCGGGATCAGCGTCATCAGCCGCATCAGCGACTCCTGGCTGGCCTCGGCCACCGGCAGGCAGCCGGTGATCCGACCGGCGCTGACGGTGTAGATCCGGTCGCACATGCCCAACAGTTCGGGCAGCTCGGAGGAGATCATGATGATTGCCTTCCCCTGCGCGGCGAGGGTGTTCATGATCGTGTACATCTCGTATTTGGCGCCGACATCGATGCCCCGGGTCGGCTCGTCCAGGATCAGCAGATCCGGCTCGGTGAACAACCACTTGGCCACCACCACCTTCTGCTGGTTGCCGCCGGACAGCTTGATCACCCCCTCGTTCACGCTCGGGGTCTTGATCCGCAACTCCTTGCGGTACTGCTCGGCGGCGATGAACTCCGCGTTCCGGTCGACCACCCCGCTGCGGCTGGCGATCTTGCTCAACTCGGCCGAAACCACCGTGGTGCGGATGTCGTCCAGCAGGTTCAGGCCGAGCACCTTGCGGTCCTCGGTCACATAGGCCAGACCCAGGTCGATCGCCTGCTCCACGGTCTTCGGCTCGATCTGGCTACCGCGAAGCTTCATCGTGCCGCCCAGCCAGGTGCCATACGAGCGTCCGAACAGGGAACGGGCCAACTCGGTGCGGCCAGCGCCCATCAGCCCGGCGAACCCGACGATCTCACCGGCCCGGATGTCGAAGGTCGAACCCTTGCAGACCAGCCGATCCGGCACCTCCGGGTGGGCTACCGTCCAGTCCTTCACCTCGAACATCACCTCACCCGTGTGCGGGTGCCGTTCGGGGTAGCGGGACGTCAGCGGTCGGCCGACCATGCCCCGGATGATCCGATCCTCGTCCACCCGGGCGTTCGGGTCGACCGCGATCGTCTCCACACTGTGTCCGTCGCGGATGATCGTGATCTCATCAGCGATCGCGGCGATCTCGTTCAACTTGTGCGAGATCATGATGCACGTCATGCCCTGGGCCTTGAACTCGCGGATCAGGTCGAGCAGATGCGCCGAATCGGTCTCATTCAGAGCAGCCGTGGGCTCGTCCAGAATCAACAACCGAACATCTCGGGAAATCGCCTTCGCAATCTCGACCAACTGCTGCTTGCCCACACCCAACGACTTGATCTGGGTGTCCGGATGGTCCTGCAAGCCCACCCGGGCCATCAACTGCCGCGCCTTCTCCCGCGCCACGACCCAATCGATCCCCCACCGCCCGCGCACCTCGTTGCCAAGGAACATGTTCTCGGTGATCGACAGCTCCGGGATCAACGCCAGCTCCTGATGAATGATCACGATCCCGGCATGCTCAGAATCACGAATGCTGGAAAACGTCGCCGGCTTGCCCTCATAGATGATCTCACCGGTGTAGGTGCCGTGCGGGTGCACACCCGACAACACCTTCATCAAAGTCGACTTACCCGCGCCGTTCTCGCCACAGATCGCGTGAATCTCACCCCGGCGCACCGTCAACGACACCCCGTCCAAAGCCTTCACACCAGGGAACTCCTTGACGATGTGCCGCATCTCCAGCATCACTTCAGATTGGCTCATCCACGTGCCTCCAGCTCCGATGAAGGGGCGGCAGCGCTCAGCAACATGCGTTCCCCCTTCGACCACGTCGTCAACCGGACCTGCCTTCGGCCCCAGCGCCCGGCGCGCCGCGGACGGACCCGCGGTGGTCGGATAGGCCGAACATAAGCCGAAGGTTTCATGCTGTCAACGCGGGATAACAAGTCGTTATCAAACCGTTTCTCTTCATCATTGAGTTAAAGTCACCCGCGGTCCGCCGCGTTCACCCCGGCAAGGGCGCTTGTCCTTGAATCGTTCAACACGAATTGATCAGTGGTTGGCTGAAAACTGTGCACTTAGGAGTTAAGCTTGCCCCCATGCGTACGTCGCCTGAGCGCACGTCCGCCCGCAATCGGACGCGGGAGGATATCTACGGCCACATCCGTGCCGCCGGCAAGCTCACGCGTTCCAGCTTGGTCGAAATGAGCGGACTATCCCCCAGCACTGTCGGCCATGCCGTCTCCTGGCTGCTCGCCGAGGGCCGGATCATGGAGACCGAGATGCAGGGCAAGGGACCGGGGTCGGGCAGTGGCCGGCCGGCGACGATGTTGCAGGTGGCCCCGAGCGACATCCCGATAGCCGCCATCGACTTCGGGCACAGCCACATCCGGGTGGCGGTCGGCAGCGGCTCCGGCGAGATCATCGATGAGTCCCACATCCAGCTGGACGTGGACCTGCTCGCGCTTGAATCCCTCGATCTGGCGGCGAAGAGCCTGGACGGGTTGCGCCGCCAGCACGGAATGACGACCTTCGGCGCAGTGGTTGCGGGCACCCCAGGGCCGGTTGATCCACTCAATGGCGTCGTCCGCTCCCCGACCATCCTGTCCAGCTGGGTGGGTATCGCGCCGAAGCAGGAGTTGGAACGCCGGCTGGGCACGGTCGTCCACATCGAGAACGACGCCACCATGGGCGCCCTCGGCGAACTCCGGCACGGCATCGGACGTAGCCACAAGGACTTTCTCTACGTGAAGGCTTCGCACGGCATCGGCGCGGGACTGGTGATCAGCGGTCAGGTCTACCGGGGCGCGACCGGCCTGGCTGGCGAAATCGGACACACCCTTTTGGTCGGACGCTCCGAGCTCTGTCGCTGCGGGAACCGCGGTTGCCTGGAGGCCGTGGTGGCGGTGGGTCCGCTGCGCGAACAGATCCTGCATTCGCATCCGTACAGCCCGGCAGGCGAGACGTTCGAGTTCACCGACTTCGACGACCAGATCACTGATCGCATCCTCAACGAAGCCGGCCGCACGCTGGGCCGGGTGCTGGCCGATCTGTGCAACCTGCTGAACCCGACCGCGCTGATCATCGGCGGCCAGCTCGGCACCAGCACGCCGGCTTTGGTCGAAGGCGTCCAGGCCTCGGTGATGCGGTACGCCCAGCCCGCCACTGCGGCGGCGATCGAGGTCGCCCCCGCCGCCCTGGGCGCCCGCGCGGAGTTGGTCGGCGCCCTGGAGCTTGCCGGGCAACTGGCGAGCCATTGAGCTCCGGGGGGAAGGGTCGGCCGATGGCGCGCAACGACGTGCGGGCACCGCGTGTGCTCATCGTCGAGGACGAGCCTGCCCTGATGGGTGCCTTTTCCCGGCACCTGGAGCAGCTCGGTTTCGAAGTGGCTCAGGCGACCAGCATCCAGCAGGCCCGCGCTGCAGCCTGGGAGCAGTTGCCGGACGTGGTGCTGCTCGATGTGCTGCTGCCGGACGGCTCCGGCTACGACTTCTGCGCCGAGCTGCGGAGAATCACGTCCGCCCCGATCATCTACGTGACCGCGCTCGGCCAGGACGCTGCCGTCGTCCGCGGGCTGGCCGCCGGCGGCGACGACTATCTCACCAAACCGTTCAGCCTCGACGTACTCACCGCCCGGATCAACGCCCAACTTCGTCGCTCCGGTGCCCCACGGGCGCTGCGAATCGAACTACCGCCGCTCTACGTCGATTTCGTCACTGGCAAAGTCACCCTGGAGGGGGTCGCGATCGCTCTCTCCCAGAAGGAACTGCAGCTGCTCGGCTACTTCGCCGCCAACGCCGGCCGCGGACTCACCCAGGACGAACTACTGGACGCGGTCTGGGCAGACCATTCCGGGGTGCCGACGAACACCGTCCGCCAGCACATCTCGAACCTGCGGCGAAAGCTGAGCCTTAACGGCACCAGCGCGTTCGAACTGATCCTGACCGCAGATCACCGCTACGTATTCCAGCAGGTCCGCTTCACTGGCTGACCAACTGATCGGCCGGTGCGAGCGGGAAGCTGCAGGTCACCGTCGTCCCGACGCTGACGGCGGAGGTCACCGAAAGCGTGCCACCGTGCGCCTCGACGATGTGCTCTGAGATCTGCAGCCCCAGGCCAAGCCCGGCGTCCCTCGCCGAGTGCAGCCCGCCGGTCCGGTAGAGCGAGTGCTCGAACAGCCGGGCCACGACCTCTGGCGGCATGCCTTCACCGGTGTCACGGACGGACAGCTCCGCGAACCCGTCCGCCTCGGTGATGCCGACGGTGATCACCCCCGCACGGGTGTGCCGGACGGCGTTCGCGAGCAGGTTGACCAGCACCTGCGCGACCCGCTCGCGGTCGGCCAGGACGACCGGGCTCGCGCTGCCGCGGGCCAGCTCGAGGGTGTTGCCGGCACGGGTACACAGCGGCATGAACGCCCGGAGGGTCTGCTGGACCATAGTGGCCAGGTGCTCCGGGCGGAGCTCGAGGTCGAGGCGTCCGTCCGCGATCCTGGCGACGTCGAGCAGTTGGCCCACCAGCCGGCTCAGCCGCTCAGCCTCGGAGTCGATCACCGAGAACTCGTGAGTCACCGGTTCGCCGGTGGCCAGGTGCCGCTCGGCCTCCTCTGCATGCGTCCGGATCGCTGCGAGCGGGGTGTTGAGCTCATGCGCGACGATCGCGAGGAAGTCGGTCTTCGCGCGATCCATCTGGCTGAGCTGCTGGTTCTGTTGCGCGAGCAACTCCTGGTTGCGCTCGTGTTGGCGAAGCAGCTGGCGCAGCGCAACGGCGATGGCGCCGCCGGAGATCAGGAGGGAGACGATGACGTCCGAGACCACCGCCGAATCCGACGGTAGCGGGGTGACCAGCTCGGGGTACCGGTAAGCGATCAGACAACAGGCCGTGTACAGCCCGACCAACGCGAACCAGAGCACCCACAAAGTTCTGCCGCGAATCATCAATGGCGTGATCACCAGGGCAAACACGAAGAACGCTGGCATTCCTGCGGAGTAGCCGCCGCCGGCGAAGAAGAGCATCGGAAAGGCCACCATGAAGACGACCACCACCGCGACGACGTAGCCCAGCTGCGTCCGGTGGGTCACCCGAACCAGCCACAACATCCCAACCGAGAACACCGCGACCAGGAGGTTGATCACCAGTTGCACCACCGCCAGGCCGTTGATCGCGTCAGCGATGGCCGAGGTGACCGAGGCGAAGACACCGGTGAGGGCGGCTACCGCGAACAGGCGGCCGCGGAAGTCGAGTTCAGGCCAGCCGATCAGCCGCTGCACAGCGAGCAGCGCGCGATTCGTGCCAGCAGTGGAGGCCATGGCCGGACCCTACTTCGTTCTGGTCTGATGGCGGGCACGCCTGACAGGTGATACCTGCCAGGCGCCGAGTGTCCCGGTTTACCCCCCTGCAACCGGGACGACCCGGCTACCCATGCACAGTCCCGCTGGCGTTTCGGCCCCCCGACCCGACGTCCGCCGGCTGCGCTGCCGACGCTAGTCACCAGGGGCGCGCTCGCGTCCCGCGGTAACGGATCCTTTATCGACCGGTTGGCGGACGGAGTCAGGCGGACGGCAGCGGCGCGTCCCGGTTCGTCATGGCTGGCCGTTACACCTTCTTGCTGCGGACGGGGCGACCATGTCGCGATCTCACGGCCAGAACCGAGACCGCCCGTTCACAGCGGGATCAAGTCGAAGGATCACACCGAGATCGCGACACGCGATCAGGCAGCGCCACCTACCCGCCGGCCAGCCCCGGTCGGACGCCACGACCTCGGCCCGGTGACCAGGGCGAACCCGATGAGAGCAGCGATCAGCTGCCACAGCTCGGTGACGAGCGAGACCGCGAAGATCGACGCGCCGGTGACGAGACCGCCGAGCAGCGATAGCCACCGTGAACCGAACCGCCGGATCAGGAAAGGGCCGGCGACGGCGAGCACCAGCGCGCCGGCCACCATGTTGATCGAGACGAAGACCATCACCTGGCCCAGCCCCACGCCCAGAGACTCAGCCAGCGGCGGGAGCAGTATCCCGGCCGCGAGGAACACCAGGACGTTCAGCGACATCAGCAGGCCGGCGCCAATGACCACCAGCCAATGGCGGATGCTGATCTCGGCAATGGGCGGCGGCTGCGTTGGCACGCCTACACGGCGTCACGCTGTGAACTAGCCTGTGATTTGCTTGATCTCGGGGTTGTTCATGTTGTCCTTGGTCACCCAGGCAGCCTCGGAGACGATGGTCTTCTCGGCCGGGGCCTTCCCCTTGACCTGGTCCACCAGAGTCGACACGGTCTTGTAGCCGATCTGGTAGGGGTTCTGGGTGACGATGCCGTCGATCTTGCCCTCAGAAAGCAGGGTCAGCACGTCCGGCGAGGCGTCGACACCGACGACCTTCACCGTCCCGCCCTTTGCGGCGACCTCATCGGCGATCGCGATCGTCGAGTAGTCGCTGGTGCCGGCGAAGCCAGCCAGGTCGGGGTTGGCCTGCAGGATGGCCTGGGCCTTGTCGCGGGACTTGGCCGGGTCGGCCTCGCCATTCTGGATGTCGACGACCTGGATGTCCGGCGCATTGGCCTTCATCCAGTTCGCGAAGCCGTCGCGGCGCAGTGCGGCGGTACCAGTGACACCCTGGATGACCATGGCGACCTTGCCCTTGCCGCCGATCAGCTTGGACAGGTTCTCCGCGGCCTGGGCGCCGATGCCCTCGTTGTCGGACGCGATGGTGGCGATGGCACCGTCCCAGCTCTTCAACGGGGTGTCGAACACCGCAACCGGGATGTTCGCGGCTTTGGCCTGATCCAGCACGGTGGGCGCGCCGTCCTGTGCGCCGTCCTGCGGAGCGATCGCAACTCCCTGCGGCTTGTCGTTGATCGCGGCGGTGAGCAGGTTCAGCTGCTTGTCGCCCTCGTTCTCCGTGTCGGTGGCGTTGTAGGTCACCTCGACGCCCAGATCCTTACCGGCGGCTTCAGCACCGTTCTTCACCAGGGTCCAGTAGTCCGAGGTGCCCTTCGCGATCAGGGAAACCTTGATCGAGCCGCCGGCAGCGCTGCTGGCGCCGGCAGCTGCACTGGTGGCCGCGGTTCCACCGGCGCTGCACGCGCTGAGCGCCAGGACGGCGATGGTCGCACCGGCCACGCCTGCAATGAATTTCTTCATGAACGTTCTCCTTTTCTTTGTTCTGGGAGGACTGCTTTCTCGGGACCGGACCACCCGGCCGAGTTCTTGAGTTGGGGCGTCACTCTTCCTTGCCGCCGCGCCGCATGATGTCGACGAAGACGGCGATCAGGACGACAACGCCAAGGACGACCTTCTGCCATTGGTCCTGGACGCCCATTACGGTCAGCCCGTTGAAGATGGTCTGGATGGTGACGGCACCGATCACGGCGCCGAAGATGGACGCCCGTCCGCCCCGCAGGGAGGTGCCACCGATCACGGCCGCAGCGATGGCGTACATCTCATAGCCCTGGCCGAGGGTCGGCTGAGCAGCGGCGAGCCGGGACGACATCAGGATGCCGGAGATGCCGGTGAACACACCGCAGATGACGTAGGCCAACACCTCCCAGCGACGGGTGTTCACACCCGAGATCCTGGTGGCCTCCTTGTTCGAGCCGATCGCGAGCGAATAGCGTCCGATCGCGGTCTTGTTCATCACGACGCCGGCGATGATCGCCAGCAGGATCAAGATGGTGACGCCGTTCGGCACACCCGGGATGACCTGCCCCATGGCGATGGACTCCCAGCCCTGGATCGACCGGAGCGAGATCGTCTTGCCGTTGGCTATGACCAGCGCCGTTCCGGCACAGACCATCATCATCGCCAGGGTGGCGATCATGGGCTGCATCCGAACGTAGGCGACCAGCGACCCGTTGATCAGTCCGATCAGTGCGCCGGCGAGGAGGCCGCCCAGGATGCCCACCCAGATCGGCAGCCGCAGCCCAGCGTCGGCGATCAGGATCGCGGTGAAAGTTGAGGTGGCCGCCATGCCCAGGCCGGGGGTCAGGTCGATGCCGCCAGTCGCGATGACGAAAGAAAGCCCGAGCGCTTGGACGCCGGTGACGACCGAGGCCAGCAGGAGCGACGAGATGTTCGACCAGCTGGCGAAGTTCGGTTTCATGATAGTGAAGAACACGGCGAGGAGGACGACGACCAGCAGGACCATCCCTTGCTGAAGGAAGACCTTGTAGCGCTCGGGGATAGCCCACTTCATCGTGGACGCGGACACGGCGGTGGTGTTGGTGCTCATTGGGTCACGCCTCAATCTGGTGTTCGGTTGGGTTGAATCGCGTGGCCAGCTCCATGATCTTTTCCTGGGTGGCCTCAGCGTTGGGAAGGACGCCGGTGATGCGTCCGTCGCACATCACAACGATGCGGTCGGACATACGGAGGACTTCCTCCATTTCGGAGGAGATCATGATGATCGACTTGCCCTCTTCCTTCGTCAGCTGGTCGAGAAGGGTGTAGATCTCCTGCTTGGCGCCGACGTCGATGCCCCGCGTGGGTTCATCGAAGATGAGGATGTCGCAGTCCTGTTCCAGCCACTTGGCCAGCACGACCTTCTGCTGGTTCCCGCCGGAGAGGTTGCGCACGAGCTGGCGAACCGACGGGGTCTTGGTGGCCAGGACGTTGACCCACTTCTCGCCTGGCCTTGCGCATCTCGGCGTCCTGAAGCAGCCCATACCTGGTGTACTTGGAGATCGAGGCAAGGACGGTGTTCGCGGCAACGGTCTGCTGCAAGATCAGGCCGTACCGCTTGCGGTCCTCCGACAGGTACCCAATCCCCTTTCGCACCGCGTCACCGGGGTGAGTTATGTTCGCGAGCTTCCCGTCGATCTTCACCGTGCCGGACGTCTTGGCGTCGGCTCCGATCAGCGCTCGAGCTGTCTCGGTGCGTCCGGCACCCATCAGGCCGGCGAAGCCGAGGATCTCGCCCTTTTCCAGGGTGAAGCTGACATCTTTCAGCAGTGTCGCCGAGCAAAGCCCTTCTACCTCCAACACCGGCGTGGTGCTGGCGCGGGGTTCGGGTCGGATGTCGACGGCGATCTTGCGGCCAACCATCAGTTGGATGATGTCGTGAATGCTGAGCTCAGCTGCCGGATGAGTACCGACCAACTCCCCGTCCCGCAAAATGGTCACCTGGGTGGAGATCTTCTTGATCTCCTCCATCCGGTGCGAGATGTAGACCACCGCGGTCGTGGGGGTGACGAAGTTGTCGATGATCCGGAACAGGGTCGCCACCTCGGTCTCGGTGAGCGCGGCCGTGGGCTCGTCCATGATCAACACCGAAGCGTTGAATGACAGCGCCTTGGCGATCTCGACCATCTGCTGCTGCGCCACTGTCAGCCGGCCCACCTGCAGCTTTGGATCGATATCGACGCCGAGCCGGTCGAGCAATTCCGCAGCCTGCCGGTTAAGCATGCGGTCATCGTTGAGGACGCCGCCGGGCAGCTTCGGCTCCCGACCGATGAAGATGTTCTGGGCAACCGTGAGGTGGTTCATCAGGAAGAACTCCTGATGGATCACGCTGATCCCGGCATGGTGTGCCGACAATGGGGTGGGCAGCACAATCCGATCTCCACGTAGCCGCACCTCGCCCCCGTCGGGTTGGTACAGACCGGCGAAGATCTTCATCAACGTCGACTTGCCGGCGCCGTTCTCGCCCACCAGAGCGTGCACCTCGCCACCACGCAGGACGAAGTCAACGTTGTTCAAGGCCCGCACGCCGGGAAATAGCTTGCCGACCCCGCGCGCTTCCAGCAGCACCTCGCCCGCACTGGCGGACGGTACTGCTGCCGCGTCCGTGCTGACCACCGTCATCTTCAGCCTCCTCGCTGTTGGTGTCGCATGTCTCTAGTGACCGTCGTTCTCGGATTGCCGATCGAGGGTCGGGTCTGTGCCCGACGAACTCGCCCCGACCATCAGCGACGACTTCGTATAGCACGTTCTAGCATCTGAACCGCTTTGTCAATACATTGTTACGAACCTGCTAGCAGGTGTTATCTAACTGTTGCTTTCACGTGCTAGTCAGTGCCGGATGCCCGCTGGTTCGCGTCCGGCGATAACTAGCTGGCACGCCGCAGATCGTGGTCCAGCGCCGGCTCATTCACGTAGACCACCGTTGCCACCTCAATCGGAGTTCCACCTTGATCGAAGGCGACGATCCGCACCGCGAAGATCCGCTCCGAGTCATCCAGACCCAGGGCTGCCTTCTCGGTCGCGTCCGGAGGCCGGAACTCAAAGGTGCGCTGGTCCCGCACTGTGGCATGCCCAATGTCGGCAAGGACCCGTCGCACCGGCGTCGTGGACAGGTTGTGCAGCACCGGACCCACCAGCGAGCCAGGCAACCACTCCTTACGGAAGCTGATCCGCTTGTCCTGGTCCACTTCCAACTGCTCGAGGTAGACCAGCGCACCGTCCCGATCCAGGCCGAGGTCGAGCGCAGCCCGCGGCTCGACTCGGTCCGGCTCGAGTCGAACAAGCCGTAGGACAGCCTGATCACTGGGTTCGGGGCAAGCCAGCCATGCCTCTCGGGCGGGCTGAACCGTCCGAGAAAAGGGACCGACCACTTCGGTGCCCCGGCCGCGCGACCTGGTGATCAGCCCCTTACTTGCCAACTCGACCAAGGCCCGCCGGAGGGTCGGCCGGGCGACGGCGAGTCTGGCCGCGAAGAGGTCTTCCCGCTCCAGCGCTTCGCCGGGTTTCAGCACACCGCTCTCGATCGCGGCCGTGAACTGCTGCACGAGTTGGTGGTACAGCGGCGACGGGCTCGCGCGATCGAGGAGCACAGTGAACGCAGGGTTCTGCGTTTCGATGATCACCTTCTTCTCCTAACCGTCGCCGCTGTGGGTTTCGTGTCGGCGTCAGCTGAAGGCCGCGCAGAAGGCGTCCAGAGCGACATCGGAATCACCCTTGGCGAAGGCCTCCATGGCCACCACGCCGGAGTAGCCGATGTCCTTGAGCGCAGCGGCGACCGCGGCGTAATTCACCTCACCCGTCCCCGGCTCACAACGTCCAGGCACGTCGGCGACCTGGATCTCGCCGATCCACGGCTGGCACTCCCGCACCAACTCGATCAGGTTCCCCTCACCAATCTGGGCGTGGTACAGGTCGAGATTCATGCGAAGGTGCGGGGAGTCGACCGCAGCGACGAGGGTTTTGGTGTCGCGCGCCAGCGCGAAGGGGGTACCGGGGTGATCGACCGGAAGGTTGAGGTTCTCCAGGGTGAACACCTTGTCGTGCTTGGCTCCCAGTTCAGCGAGCCGGCGCAGGGTGTCGGCGGCGCGCAACCACATGCCCGGCGTGACCACCTGGACCGGCTTCACCGGCAGCCCGCCCTCACCCAGGCCGGTACCGTGCACGTTCAGGCTCGGGCAGTTCAGCCGCTTGGCCACCTCGATCGACTGCTCGGCCGTGGCGAGGAACTGCTCGATGCCGTCGTCGTCGGTGAGGGTGCCGGTGAGGTAGCCGGTCATGGAGACGATCTCTGCGCCGCTGTTGGCGAGGGCGTCGATGTCCTTGTTCGACCAGTCCCAGATCTCTACCAGGAGACCCCGATCACGAATGCGCTCGACCCGCTCCAGAAATGGCCGGTCGAGGTAGATCATCTCCGAACTGGCGGCAAGACGGTAGCTCATCGGTCGACCTCCTCGATGTTCACCGCGCGCTTCTCCTGCACGCTCTTGATGGACGCGAGCGCGATCGCCAAGGCGAGGCGCGCCGCGGAACCGGGAACCGGGGACGGTCCGCCAGCCCGGATGGCAGTGGCGAATGCCTCGAACTCACCCAGGTACGCGTCCCGCAGCAGGTCGGAATCCAGGCGGGAGGTCTCGACGCTGATTCCCGTGGCTGTGTACGCGGTCAGGTTGGTGGCTCGGACGTCGCCGGCCGTGCACATACCGGCCGAGCCGAAGACCTCGCCGCGGACGTCATAGCCATACATCGCGCAGAAGTTGGCCTCCGCAACGGCGATCGCACCGTTGTCGAACTCGATGGTCACGACCGACGTGTCGAGGTGGCCGATTTCCTTGCCATCCGGACGGACGAGCGCGTCGGCCAGGGCGGTGACCCGCACCGGCTTCGCGTTCGGGTTGAGCCAGCACACCGTGTCGAAGTCATGGATCAGGGTCTCGAAGAAGATTGTCCATTGGGGGATCCGGGTGGGGTCGCCCATGAACGGCCCTGGGTCGCGGGTGAGCGACCGCAATAGTTGCGGCTCTCCAACCACGCCGGCGTCCACGGCGGCGCGGGCGGCAGCGAAGCCTGCGGCGTAGCGCCGGTTGAACCCGACCTGCAGGATCACGCCGGACGCTTCGGCGGCAGCGATGGCCCGGTCGGCGTCTTCGAGGGTTACCGCCATTGGCTTCTCCACGAACACGTGCTTGCCGGCGCCTGCGGCGGCCACCACCAGATCAGTGTGGGACCGTGCGGGAGCGGCGATGGCGACAGCATGGATAGCGGGACCGCTCCAGATGTCGTCGATATTGTGGGTGGCGAAGGGCACGGCTAGCTTGGCGGCAAGTCTGGCTGCCGCCCCTTCGATCGGGTCGTAGATAGCGGCCAACTCGACGCCGGGCACTCGGTTCGCGAGCAGCTCTGCGTGGCTGCTGCCGATCCGCCCGGCACCGATCAGGGCAACGCGCAACGGCCAAGGATTGCCTGGACCAGTGACTTCGTCGTCAACTGACATGTTCTCTGTTCTCCAATCTCACACGTGCTAGTAACACGTGCTAGTGTGAGCCAAAGATGGACGCGAGTCAAGTGTTTGTCAGAACATCTAGCCAACGGGCCCTGCGCGAAAATCCCTGGTCGGTAGACTGCCGCAGGCGGCGCCCGGCGCGGGCTGTCGGCGGGAAGGAACTGGACGTCATGAGCGGGGACGCCGAAGCGGACCAGGGCGCCGGCGAGGCGCGTCGAATGCACCGGCCCACGATGGGGGACGTTGCGGAAGCCGCCGGCGTATCCCGTCCCCTCGTCTCCATCGTCATGCGAGACGCCAAGGGGGCCAGCGAAGCCACCCGCCAACGCGTTCTGAAGGTCGCCGCGGAGTTGGGCTACGTGCCCGACGACCGCGCTCGCAAGCTGCGGCAGAAGTCGTCGCGGCTGATCGGCGTTGCCTTCTGGCTGCAGCACCCCTTCCATGGCGACGTGGTCGAGCAGCTGTACCTGGCCGCCGCAGAGCAGGGCTACGACCTTGCCCTGAGCGCAGTCGCCCCCACCCGGGACGAGAGCACGGCGATCGAGTCGCTGATTCGCGAGCGCTGCGAGGCCCTGATCGTGCTGAGTCTCAAGGAAGAAGCCAAGCACCTACAGACGGTGTCGAAGCGGGTTCCGGTGATCTCGGTTGCGAGGCGCCTGAAGGAGTCCACCGTCGGGGTGGTGAGGGGCGATGATCGTGCGGGCCTGCGCATGGCCGTGGAGCATCTCGCCAGCCTTGGCCATACCCGGATCGCACACATCGACGGCGCGCGGGTGCCTGGCAGTGTCGAACGTAGGTCGAGCTACCGAAAGACCATGCAGCGCCTTCGGTTCGACGAGCACATCGACGTGGTGTTGGGCGGCCCCACCGAAGAAGATGGCGCTCGAGGCATGGCGGAACTCCTCAGCCGATCTGTACGACCCACCGCAGTGATCGGTTTTAACGACCGTTGTGCCGCCGGGGCGCTCGACTACGCCATCCGCGCCGGGCTCAGCGTCCCCCAGGACATTTCGATCATGGGCTATGACGACTCCCGGCTATCGCGGAGAACTCACGTCCAGATGAGCACGATCTCGCAGGACACCCAGACCCAGGCCCACCAGGCCGTGCGGCTGGCGATCGAACAGGTCAACGGGATGCCGGCACGCGAGGTGATCGTGCAGCCGCAGCTGGTTGCACGGGAAACGACGGCAGCACCGCCGGACAGCGCGGCCGAAATCTCGCGTCGGTCGTGACGAGAGATCCCGGCCTTCGCCGGGATGACGTTGGCCAGCCGTTATGACGTTGCCAGCCGGGAGACGCCCGTGCTCAGGCGAGGGCGCGCAGAGCAGCCAGCGACTTGCGGGCGTTGGCAACCGGGCCGCCGCCTGCCGGAGGCTCGTCGTCGATCATGATGTCCTGCTCCAGCACGTAGTAGCCATCGAAGCCCGCTTCGGCCAATCTCCCGACGATCGCCGCGAAGTCGATGTCACCTTCACCGATCGGGGTGAACATGCCGGCCCTGATGCCCTCTGGCCAGGTGAGTCCACTGGTCAGAAGCTGATCGGTAAGCGACTTGCGCACGTCCTTGGCGTGGACGATCTCGACCCGGTCGGCGAACTCGGCCACGATCGCCGCCGGGTCACCGCCACCGCAGGTGATGTGGCCGGTGTCGAGACAAAGCCCAACTGAACTGTTGCGCAGCACGCGGTCGACCTCGTCGGCGTTCTGCACCATGGTGCCCCAGTGCGGGTGCAGGCACGCGGTCACACCCTTGGCCGCGCAGACGGCGCTGATCCGATCGAGGTTCTCGAAGAGGGTCTGCCAGCCGGCATCGTCCAGCACCGGACGGGCGTCGTAGCCCTCCGCTCCGGACGCCGCGGCGAGGATCAGGTAGGAGCCGCCGGCCACCTCGAATGCGCGCAACTCGGCCAACACCGCAGGGATCGGATCGATCGCCGGATCATGCATCACGGCGAGGAAGAACGCACCCACCGGCGTCAGCCCGAACTTCGCTACCTCAACGGCCCGTGCCTCAGCGTCAACCGGCAGCCAACCTTGCGGGCCGAACTCGGTTGCAGTTAGGCCGATCTCGCGCATTTCGGCCATGACTCGCTCCGGTGCCATCTGATAGCCCCAGTTCGGTACCTCACACACGCCCCAGCTGATCGGGGCTCCAGCGATCTTCATTGATTTGCTCCTTCATTTCTTGGGGGCTGTGCTAGCACGTGCTACTTGCGCGCGACGACCAGTACAACTAGAGCAGGTTCGCCTCCAACAGGCTACTCCCAGTACCTGTCTCAGCACCCACCGGCGCCCTAAGGCGCGGTCATGAAGTATCGGAAGCTTGGCCACACTGGCTTGGAGATCTCACCCATCTGCGTGGGATGCATGAGCTTCGGCGTCCCGGGCCGTGGTTCGCATGCCTGGACGCTTGGCGAGGACGACTCGCGCGAAGTGATCCGCGGCGCGGTGGAAGCCGGGATCAACTTCTTCGACTCCGCGAACGTCTACTCCGACGGTACCGGTGAGGAGATCCGCGGACGCGCCCTGCGCGACTTCGGCCGCCGGGACGAACCGGTGATCGCGACCAAGGTCTACTACCCGACCGGCGAGGGCCCCAACCGCTCGGGGCTGTCCCGCAAGGCGATCTTCACCGAGGTCGACAACTCCCGGCGCCGTCTCGGACCGACTACATCGACCTCTACCCGACCCATTTCTGGGACGCGGCCACACCACTTGAAGAGACCCTGAGTTACTACAACCTGCTCAACCGCGAGGAGGAGCGCGAAAGCTACCCCGCGACGGCCGCGTTGGGAGTCGCCGCGATGCCGTGGAGCCCGCTGGCTCGCGGCAAGCTCACCCGGGACTGGACTGCTGAAACCGCCCGCTCCGAGACCGACGAGATGCAGGGTGCGCTCTACGACGAGTCCGCCGACCGTGACCAAGCCCCAGCACCTGACGGACGCGCTCGCAGCCCTAAATCTCGTCTTGACCGCGGACGAGTTGGCCGCTGTCAACCAGCCCTACCGGCCGCGTCAGCACCTCAACAGCCTCTGGGGCTGAGCACCTCCAGTGCGGCAGGGGTGACCAGGGTCCGGCTCATGCCTGGATCGACAGCGTCACCACTCCTCCGGACGCCGACGCGCTGGTCGCCTGCGGGAAGGCGTGCTGCAGGAACTCCTGGGCAACCTCAAACACGTTCACCCGACGAGGCTAGCCATGCTGCACGGCGAAGCTGGCCATGATCCGTAGAACCGAGAAAGGTGGTCAGAAGATGTTCCACATCATCTGGCCGAGCGGGTCGTCCGGCTTGGGACGCGTGCCGTTTCGTCCGACCCGATAGTGATAGCCGCCAGGTGATCGCCAGTGGAAGGTACCGGGTGTGGGTTGTTCGAGTTGCCAGCCGCCGTGGGTCTTCGCGCGGTGCGCTTTGCGCGAGAGTGGGCCGAGATTGCTGGCGCGGGTCTGCCCTTTGGCGCCTTCGCGGTAGGGGACGGTGTGGTCGAGGTCCTGGTTTCGGGCCGAACGG
>JAKOQD010000338.1 GCA_029778515.1 Actinomycetes bacterium | reverse complement strand
GCCGATCGGATCCGGCTGGATGACCAGACGCAACGTGGCATCGGGACCGGTGCCGCAGTACTGCGGATCCCACATGTTGACCCCCCGGGCACGCGCCGCGTCGAACAACTTGCGGTACTGCAGGTTGTGCACTGGCTCGTACTTCTTGGGCATCCACTGCCCGAATCCGCTGGACAGCATCATCGCCGAGGCGTCCACCCACCCGCCGTCGGCCTTCACGTAGACGGTCCGTAACCGCCGGTTGCGGATGCTCGAGCGGGAGTCGCCGGCCGATGCGAGGACGACCTGGTGACCCTCGATCGCCGAGCGCAACACCTCGTGGGCCTGCGGTCCTTCACAGCCTGAGGCACCCGGCAGTTTCTCCGGCGCCTGCACCCCGAGCAGCCGGATGACCTGGTAGGTGTCGGTCAGCCGGTTGCGGTTGTGTGAGAACCGGATCGTGTCGCCGTCGACCACCATCGCGGCGTATCCCCGGTCCCGAATCGTCTCCCCCGGGGCCAGCGGCGGGTCGTCGGCGGCGGCGGGCGGCGCGCTCAGCAGCGACGTCAGTACCAGCGCAGCCGGAAGCAAAAACCTCACAGCCATAACGTCGGCACAAATCCTCCCCTGCCGTATGGCTTTCCCCCGTATCGCCCACACTCGTCCGATGGGCGAACACTTGACCCCTGCGCCTGACGTGCCGATAGCAAGAGCACCCGAACGAAGGAGTACCTATGACCACATCAGGCAAATTCGAACTGTACACCGACAAATCCGGCGAGTGGCGCTTCCGGCTCAAGGCCGTCAATGGCCAGACGATCGCCGCGTCCCAGGGTTATGCGAGCAAGGAGAACGCCCTCAACGGCATCGACTCCGTGCGCCGCAACGCCGCTGAAGCCGAACTCGTCGAAGTCGGGATGGACTGACGAAACGCGCAAAGGGCCGGGCATCCGTTCGTGGGTGCCCGGCCCTTGCAGCTTCACCCCGACGAGGTAATTGCGATCTTGACCCGTCCAACTCTTGTTACCGGCGGGTAACTAGGAGCACACTGAAGATGCAGCCGTAACGCGGTCCGATGGCTGAGCCTGAGGAGGGGTGGGCTCAGCCGCGGACCTGAAGCAGCGCGATCACCAGCGCGCCGCTGGCACACTGACCATCGTGACCGAATTGGCTGACGACCTCGATCTATCCGCTCAAGCCGGGATTCTGCTCGGTGCCTTCATGACCGGACGTAGCTTCCAGCCCAACCTGTTGTCCCGAGGCACCCGTGACCAAGCGATTCTGTCCGGGATCGCCGCCGCCAGCGGTTACGGCTGGGGCACGTCGGCGCACTCCGTGCTGCGCGCGGTGGCCCGGCGGTTCGGCACCGCCGGCGTGCTGGCCAGCGTCGGGGTGGACGCGGTCACAGCCGGGGTCGCCGTGACCACGATCAAGGCTCTGCCCGCCCACGAGCACGAATCCGGGCAGCGCGCGTTCGTCCGGCTGGCGGCCACCGGCTACGGTGGTGCGGCCATCGCGGGCCTGGTGGCCACCGGCGCCCGCTTCCTGCCCGGGCACAAGTCGGTGGTGGCCAGCCTGACAGCAGCCGCCGTTGCTGCCGGCGGGTACGCGACGATCCGGCGCTCGGTCGTGGGTTCGATGGACGGCGCCGACGGCCGCGCCCACGAAGACGTGACGCGCAGTGTGTCCACGCCGAAGGCGATCGCCGCGGGCGGGGTGACGACCGGTCTGCTGATCGCGGCGGGCCACGGGGAAGCCCGGTTCAGTGCGGCCATGGCTCGCGTGGCTGCCGCGGTCCTCGGCGGTGACCCGGCTGACCACCGCACCGCAGGTCGCATCGCGTCGTTCGGCACACTGGCGGCCGCCGGCTGGGGCGCCTTGACGCTGGTCAACCGCAAACTTGCGGTCGGCGGTAGCACGGAGGACGCGTCCAACCTCGACCCGCCCACGCTGCCCGAGGTGACCGGCGGGCCCGGGTCGACGATTCCCTGGAACAAGCAGACCCGGGAGCCGGCCCGGTGGCTGAAGAGCACCCTCACGTCCGCCGAGATCACTGCCGTAGTGGGCGAGCCTGCCCAGCAGCCGATCCGGGTCTACTCGCCCCTCGATGACAGCGCCACGGAGCAGGAGCGTGCCGAACGTCTGCTCGACGAGATCGATCGCACGGGCGCGTTGGACCGGCCCTACTTCGCGATCTTCAGCCCGACCGGTTCCGGCTACTGCAACTACGTGGCCACTGACGCGTTCGAGTACCTTGCCCGCGGCGATTGTGCGTCGGCCGGCATCCAGTACTCCGTACTGCCCTCGGCCCTGTCGCTCAACCGCGTGGGCATGGGTACCCGGCAGACCAAGATGGTGGTCAACGGGATCATCGAGCGGCTCTTGGCCCGCCCGGCCGAGCAGCGCCCGAAGTTCTACCTCTTCGGTGAGAGCCTGGGCTCGCAGGTGAGCCAGGAGATGTTCCGCGGCGAAGGCATGACGGGTCCGCGCGGCATCGGCTTGGACGCGGCGGTGTGGATCGGAACCCCCAACGCGACGGAGTGGCGCAAGGAGCTCTGGGGCGAGCGCTCGGTCACCCAGGTCCCCTCGGTCGGTCCCGAGAGCGCTTTCCTTCCCCGGGCCGTGCGGGACTGGCGGGCGCTGAGCCTGGACCAGAAGCAGCAGGTGAAGTACCTGTTGCTGCAGAACGGTGACGACCCGATCCCCAAGTTCGGCCCCTCCCTGCTGTGGCGCCAGCCCGAGTGGCTCGGGCCCGACGCGACCCGGCCGCCGGGTGCCCCGCGCGGCACTGACTGGCAGCCGGTGGTCACGTTCTTCGCGACGTTCCTGGACATGCAGAACGCGCTGACACCGACGCCCGGCGTCTTCGACGAAGGCGGCCACGACTACCACCGCGAGATCCCGGACGCGATCCGGCAGGTGTGGGGGTTCTCGGTCACCGACACGCAGATGGCCGGCATCCAGCAGGCGCTGCGCACCCGGGACCTGCACTTCGAGATCCAGCGCGACTACGGCGCGGTGCAAGCCCAGCCCGCGGACAAGCGCGCCGAGGCCGAGGAGAAGCTCGAGAAGCGGGTCTCCGGTTGGGTGGGCCACGACGTGGATGAAGCGGACATCAAGAAGCTCGCTGAGTAGAGCGCCCACGGCGTTTTTCTTCTGCCCGACAAGGGGTTGCTCACGGCCATACGTACGGCAGGTCGTCCGGAACGTCGAACGTGTAGTGCGCCGGGTTCTTGCGCACCAGCGATGACTGGTGGCTGCGATGGAACGCCGGGTCGCCCAGCCAACCAGGGAGGTCCCCGGCGCGTTCGAGTTGTGGCTGCCTGCGGATGCTGGTCACACCGGCTTGCGCCAGGTCGTGCCGGATCGTCGCGGCGCACGTGTCCGCGAAACCGAGTTCGGTCCACACGTCACACATGGTCAGTGAGTACCGGCCAAGCGCCTCCTCGTATCCGCTCCACATCTTCACGGCCGGGTGATGCCGCCAGCCGTATTCCGGCCAGGTCAGGCCGCGAATCACCTGGATGCACTCCACTCGCTGCTTGCCGAGGCGCTTGGTGTCCAGTGCCCGCGCCGAGCGCTCGAAATCCGGATAGGGAAGGAACGTCTGCACGCGTCAAGCAACGCCTGCCATCACCGGGATGTTCCCTCGGGCTTTTGTCGCGACACGCCGGAATGAGCGACGACAACGCGACAAACCGATCGGTGGGCAAGCCGGGGCAGCGAGTTTATAGATTCGGGGTGTGGCTGACCTACTGCTCGGACGCACGGCTGACAGCGCCGACGTCAACGTCGCGACCGATGATCTTGTGACCCATGGCGTGATCGTCGGCATGACCGGCTCCGGCAAGACCGGTCTGGGAGTGGGACTGATCGAGGAGTGCCTGAACGCCGGCGTGCCGACTCTGCTGATCGACCCCAAGGGCGATCTGACGAACCTGGCGCTGGTCTTTCCCGGTCTGAGCGCGACTGAGTTCCAGCCCTGGATCGACCCGGCGCAGGCCAAGTCGGCAGGTGTCAGTGAGGCCGATTTCGCGGCCCAGCAGGCACAGACCTGGAAGGACGGCCTGGCGCCGTGGGGCATCGCCGAGCCTCAGATGGCCGAGTTCAAGGCGAAGTTCGACCTCGCGATCTACACCCCCGGCTCGACTGCCGGAATTCCGCTGAACGTCCTGGGCAGCCTGCAGGCGCCGCAGACCGACGACCAGGAGGTGGTGGCCGACGAGATCGAGGGCTACGTCACGAGCCTGCTGAGCGTGGTCGGGATCAACGCGGACCCGTTGAGCAGCCGCGAGCACATCCTGCTGTCCAACATCATCGCCAGTGCGTGGGCGGCCGGGGAGAACATCGACCTGCCCACGCTACTGGCCCGCGTGAATCAGCCCCCGATGCGCAAACTTGGGGTCTTCGAACTCGACGAGTTCTTCCCGCCCAAGGAACGGCAGGCGTTCGCGATGAAGCTGAACGCGGTCCTGGCGGCTCCGGGCTTCGCGAACTGGATCACCGGGCAGCCGATCGACATCCAGTCCATGCTGTGGGCCGCGGATGGCCGCCCGCGCTGCGCGGTCGTGACCACTGCGCACCTGTCGGATGAGGACCGGCAGAGCGCGACGTCGCTGGTACTGAGCAAACTCGTCACCTGGATGCGCCGGCAGAGCGGAACCACCGACCTGCGGATGCTGCTCTACATGGACGAGGTCGCCGGGTACCTGCCGCCAACAGCGAACCCGCCGACGAAGAAGCCGATCATGCTGCTGATGAAACAGGCCCGCGCGTTCGGCGTCGGGGTGGTCCTGAGCACGCAGAACCCGGTCGACGTGGACTACAAGGCGATCTCCAACGCGGGCACCTGGATGATCGGCCGGCTGACCACCGAGCGCGACAAGGCCCGGCTGCTGGAGGGCATGAGCACTGCGGCCGGCGGCGTCGATACCGGCGCCCTGTCCGACGCGATTTCCGGGCTGGGCA
Organism: Actinomycetes bacterium; assembly: GCA_029778515.1. Next base: position 1,482 of record JAKOQD010000338.1, on the reverse strand, counting down.
AGCGGCAGTTCCTGATCCGCAAAGCCGGGAAGAACGACACCGAGCAGTTCGGCACGAAGTGGGTGCGCAGCTACCTGCGCGGGCCGATGACCCGCGACCAGATCGCTCACGTCATGGCCGGTCGCGCGGCTGCCCCCGCGCCGGCAGCAGCGGTCGCCCCCGCCGCAGCGGTTCCCGAGCAGGTGCCCGAACCCGATGCTGCCCCGGACGAGACACCCGTGATGCCGACGGTCGCCGAAGGGGTTTCGGTCGCCTACCTCGACTCCGCAGTCCCTTGGGCCGGACAGGTCGGGGCAGTGCCGGCGGCCAGTACCGGACCGCGCCTGGAAGCGGCAGCGGTGGCCCGGGTTGTGCTGCGATACCAACTCGCCAAGGCCGACCTCGCCGAGGATGTCGAGTACGAGGCGGTGCTGATGCCTTTGCCCGCACAGACCGTGCAACTGGACCCGCTGGCAGTGGATTACGACGACCGCGACCTGTTGGCGGCGGCTCCTGCCAACGCTCGCTACGTGCTGCCGGAGGCCAAGATCGGCCAGAAGACGTACTGGTCCACGTTGCAGAAGGACCTCACCGATCACCTCGTGGCCACCCAGTCCAAGGAGGTCCTGCACAACCCGGATCTCAAGCTGTATTCGAGGGCTGGCGAGACGCCGGAGGACTTCGCGGCCCGGTGCCAGGTGGCGGCGATGGCCGAGGCCGACAAGAAAGCGGCGCCCTTGCAGCGCAAATACGAGACCAAGGTGCGCACGCTGCAGACCCGGCTCGGCACGGCCAGCGCGCAAGCGGCCCAGGCCAAGCAGACGGGCTTCATGGACTCGGCTGCCAGCGTGCTCGGCGGCTTCCTGAGCGGCCGCAAGTCTGTCTCGAGCATCAGCGCTGCCGCCCGCAAGGTGCAGACCGCCCAGAACCGCGCAGCCACCGCCCAGGGCAAGGTCGACGAACTACAGGCGCAACTCAGCAACGTGGAAGCCGAACTGACCAACGAACTCGCCGACCTCAAGGCCGAGTGGGAAACCAAGGCGGCTTCGATCGAGCCGCTGGCCGTGGAACTCAAGCGCACCCAGGTCCGGATCACCGACCTGCGGCTGGTCTGGGTGCCGGTGGGCTGATGGAGAGGGAAAGCGGCTACCTCGGGCTGGAGGGAAAGGTCCGCCCGATCGTGCAGGTCGGGGACCCGGTGTTGGCGACGCGGTGTGCGGAGGTCACGGCCTTCGACGACGACTTGACACAGTTGATCGCCGACATGTTCGCCAGTATGTACGCCGCCGACGGAGTGGGCCTAGCGGCCAACCAGATCGGGGTGGGCCTGCGGGTCTTCGTCTACGACTGCCACGACGCCGACGACCGCTGGTACCGGGGGGTCGTCGTGAACCCCGAGTTGGTGCTGCCCGAGGAGCGTCACCTCGACGAGGACGACGAGGGGTGCTTGAGCGTCAAGGGCCAGTTCACCCCGCTGGCCCGGCCCGACTTCGCCACCGTGCG
>JAKOQD010000057.1 GCA_029778515.1 Actinomycetes bacterium | reverse complement strand
TGTTGAGCATCCTTGCCGGGGAGGTCTCGATCGCCGAGGCCGCCCGCAAGGAGAAGGTGTCCGAGCAGTCGATTGGGCGGTGGAAGGCCGAGTTCATCGAGGCCGGCAAGTCCGCCTTGGCTGCTGGGAAGACCGGTCCGTCGACTCGGGAGGCCCAGCTGGAGGCCGAGGTTGATGACCTGACCCGGGCGCTGGGTGAGGCCGCGGTCGAGATCCGGGTGTGGAAGAAGAGCGCGGAGGGCCGTTTGGGCCCTTCACGGACCTCGAGGTAGTCCGCGTCAGCGAGGGGATGCCGACCGCGAGGTTCACCCAGCTGGTCGGCATCCCGGAACGGACGTACCGGCGGTGGCAGGCCAAGGCCAGGGCTGGGCATCCGCCGAAAGGACCGTGGCCGGCGCCGGCCCGCGACGCGCACCGGGAGGTCGTGACGTCGCTGGCTGGGCAGCATCCGGCATGGGGACATCGGAAGGTGTGGGCCATGGCCCGCCACGCCGGACACCGGCTCTCCCAGTCGACCGTTCTTCGGGTGCTCGCCGAGGAAGGCCTGCTCCTGTCCGCGTCCTACCAGCGGGAACGACGTCAACTCGCCGCAGCCCGCAAGGCCGCGTTCGCGGCGCCTCCGACCGGGCCGAACATGGTGTGGCAGTTCGACTTCAGCCAGTACGAGACCACCACCGGCGGAACCTGGCGAGTCGCCGGCGTCGCGGACTACTGGTCGAAGTACGAGTTCGGGTGGCACTGGTCGCCGACGGCGAACAAGCACGACGCGATCGAGGCCGTCGAGCTGGCGCTGGCCGAGGCCGAGCGGCTGCTCCCGGACGGGCAGTCGCTCATCGAGTACCTGACCGACCCCGACACCGGCGAGATCGTCCCGATCACCCTGGTCACCGACAACGGCGGCCCGTTCCGTTCGTTCGTTTTCGAGTCCTTCATCACCAAGCGACCCGAGCTGCGTCACGTCCGCACCCGCGTGAGGTCGCCGGGCCAAAACGGCGTGCGAGAGCGCGTTCCAGTCGCTGAAGTACGAGCGGCTGTACCGCGAGCAGATCGACGACGCCCTCGACCTGGTCCGAGAAGCCGAGACCTTCCGCATCGAGTTCAACACCCACCGGCCGCACGAGGCGCTGGCCTGGAACAGGCCCCGAGAGGTCCACTTGGGCCTCGCTGACCCGGCGACACCCAACTTTCCCGAGCCCGAAAACCTGCCAACTTCTTGACGCGGGGACTATCGCTCTAACGGTGTAAGAGGCGTTCATTTGTTACTGGTTCTCCGCCGCTGGCATGCGGTCGGCGAAGGTGATGGCGAAGGCGTTCAGAGCTGGCTTCCACCGCACGGCCCATCGTGTCTGACCGGTGCCCTTGGGGTCTAGTGACCGCACGACCAGATAGAGCGTCTTCATCGCTGACTGCTCGTTCGGGAAGTGGCCCCTGGCCCGGACAGCGCGCCGGAAGCGGGCGTTGAGCGACTCGATCGCATTGGTCGA
>JAKOQD010000337.1 GCA_029778515.1 Actinomycetes bacterium | reverse complement strand
CGATCGTCACCCGCATCGCCTCAGCGCGGAACGGGCTCGTCAGGAACTCGAAGTTGAACGCGGTGTGCAGTTCGTCCGGACGCAGGTACGCGGTCAGCCGGTGGGTGCGGCCCACCCAGATTTCGCCGCAGAAGACTCGTGGCGGATCGTAGGAGTCGGCCACCCGCCGCCACTCGCGGAAGATGTCGTGGACGCCGGGACGGTCCCAGTGCGGGTGGTCCAGGTCCTCGGGCGTGTCCGCCGGCAGCGGGAAGGGCAGGCCGTTGACGTCGGCGAGACCGGCGTCCTTGACCAGGCCGTGGGCCACGTCGATGCGGAAGCCGTCCACGCCGCGGTCGAACCAGAAGCGCAGGGTCTCCTCAAACTCAGCCTGGATGTCGGGGTGGTCCCAGTTCACGTCCGGCTGCTCGGGGGCGAACAGCCGCAGGTACCACTGGCCCGGAAGGCCGTCCGCTTCCGTGACGCGCGTCCACGCCGGGCCGCCGAACTCACTCATCCAGTCGTTCGGCGGCTCGTCGCCGGCCGGTCCGCGGCCCTCGCGGAAGATGAACCGCTCCCGCTCCGGCGACCCCGGGCCGGCTTCGAGCGCTTCGGTGAACCAGCGGTGCTGGTCGGAAGTGTGGTTGGGCACGATGTCGAGGATCACCCGGATGCCGGCCGCGTGGGCTTCGGCGATCAGTGACTCCGCGTCCGCCATGGTGCCGAAGACCGGCTCGATCGCGCGGTAGTCGGAAACGTCGTAGCCTGCGTCCTTCATCGGGGACGGATACCAGGGATTGATCCAGATCGCGTCCACGCCGAGGGCGCTGAGGTGGCCGAGCTTGGCGCGGATGCCGTTGATGTCGCCGACCCCGTCCCCATTGCTGTCGGCGAAGCTGCGCGGGTAGATCTGATAGACCACCGCACTGCGCCACCAGTTCTCGTCGGCGGTCGGACGGGTCGTGGTTGTCTCGGTGCTCATGGGTGCCTTCCGGACGTGCTCCTGCTGGGAAGTACCAGCCTACGGCCGTCCGGAAAGCGCTCGACTGTGGAATCCTGCAGCACAGACGGTGCACGATTCCACAGTCCGCCCCGGGCCTCGTGACGCGCTACTTCTTGGGCTTGCCGAAGTCCTGCGTCCAGTAGGTGCCGTACTTTCCGCCTTCGGCGTAGCCCACACCGAGCTGGGTGTAGCTCTTCTTCATGATGTTCTTGCAGTGGCCGGGGCTCTTCAGCCACGCCTTCACCACCTGGGCGGGCGTGTCGTAGCCGGCCGCGATGTTCTCACCGGCGGACGAGTACCGGTAGCCGGTGGCTTTGATCCGGGTGAACGGCGAGGCGCCGTTGCGCGAGTAGTGGCTGAAGTAGTTGCCGCTGGCCATGTCGGTGCTGTGCGCAACCGCGGCCTGGCCCAGCGAGTCACTCCAGACGAGCGGCTTCACCTTCTTGTAGGTGGTCTTGCCGCACTTCCGCTTGGCCGAACGGGCCTCGTTGACCAGACGAAGCACCTCGTTATCCATCGAGGACACTTCGTACTTGACGGTGTAGCCACTGGTCACGACAGCGGGGACGGCAGCAGCAGTAGCGCTGGCGGCGTTCTGAGTGACGGGAAGGGTGATGAAGGCTCCGGCCAGGATTGCGACCAGGCGGAACGGCAGAGCACGCGGGAGGGGGTGCATGCGCGCGACTTTCTATGTGCAGTTGCTCGCAGCCGAAACTGCGAACTCCCCCTTGCCCCGCCCCATACTCTGCCGCAGACCTGTGAAACGCGCCAGCGATTCTCAGAACTTGGCCAATTTCGTCCCAGATCTGAACGGAGGCGGTAAGCGGCCGCACCAATTGTGGTCACAATTGGGCTCATGGCGGGCCGGGCGGCAAAGCGATCTGAGCAGGGTGCTCAGGCAGCTGCGCGAGCGTTTGGGCAAGCCAACGCCAGTTTCGTGAGCGAACGGCTCGCGGTCGGCGGTGATCTGTCCGCCAACTTCCGCCGCGCGCGGTCCCAGCTCGACGAGCTGGTCGCCGCGGGCATCACCCACATCGTCGACCTCCGCTCCGAGTGGACCGACGAGACGCTGGTTGCCGAGTGGGCACCACAGGTGCGCTACCTGCACCATCCGGTGGCAGACGCGGGGCAGGTGATCGGCCCGGACTGGTTCGCCGAGCTGGTGGGTTGGGTGGACGATGCCCTGGATGATCCCCAGGCGAAGGTGCTGCTGCACTGTCACATGGGCGTGAACCGGGCCCCGTCCGCCGCGCTGGCGGTGCTGCTCAGCCAGGGTGTCGAACTGCGGCCTGCGCTGAACGCGATCCGCGGCGCCCGTCCGGTCGCGATCATCGACTACGCGCGAGACGCGCTGGACTGGCACCTGCTCACGTCGGGGGCGGACGCGCGCGCCCGGCGGAACGCGCGTCGCCGGCTGGGCCGCTGGAGGGGCTCGAACCAGCTCGACGCGACCCAGGTGATCCGGGCCATCCGCGACACCGAGACTGCAGCCAATCGCTGGTGGTTGCGGCTGGACGAGGCAACGCCGGACCTGCTGGCGGAGTTGCTCGAATCGGCTGGCGAATTGGCCATCGGGCTGCCGGTGACCGCCGAACCGCCTGAACTGAGCCTGTTCGACGAGGTCTTCCTGATCACCGTCCAGGGCCTGGTGGGACGTGCGCTGGTGGTTGGCCCACCCCGCGCCGGTGAGTCGGACGAGAAGTTGCTGCCGCTGCTGGCGCGGGAACTGTTCCCGCCGGTGGCGCTGACCCTCCCGCGCCGGGTCGCCAACTGGCTGAGGGGCGCACGCCCCAACCTTCGTCGGATACCGGACGCCGAGTACCGCGCGCTCACGCTCGCCAACTGAACGGCCGGTGACCACTAGCCCCTGGTGGGCTCAGGGAGCGGTCTAGAGTTCGACGGTCTCGAGCAACTCGGCCGGACGCGCGGGAATGCTGAGTCGGACGGTGATTTCCCGGGCGAACGCGGACGCGGAGTCTTCCGTCCCGTGCACCGTGTACACCTGCTGCGGCCGGGGCTCAAGAGCGCCCAGCCAGTCGAGCAACTCGGAGCGATCGGCGTGCACCGAGAACTCCTCGTCCTGCAGGATCTCGGCGCGCACCGCCACGTTGCGACCGTGCATCTTGAGGCTGCGGACGCCGTCGGCCAACAGCCGGCCACGTGTCCCCTCAGCCTGATAGCCGACCAGCACAACCGAGTGCCGGTCGTCCGGCAGCATGTGCTCCAGGTGGTGCAGCACCCGCCCGCCGGTGGCCATGCCGGAGGACGAAATGATGATGCACGGCACCTTTGGGTCGTTGAGCTTGATCGACTCCTCGGTACTGCGCACCTCGCGCAGTCCGGGCAGGTCGACGAACGACCTCGGGTCCAGGTCGGGACGCAACTCGTCGGCGTGCGTGGCCGACGTGTACACCCGCAGCGCTGCCAGCGCCATCGGCGAGTTCACGAACACCGGCAGTTCCGGAATCCGACCGGCGTGCAGCAGGTCGGTCAGGGTCTGCAGCACCACCTCGGTGCGGTCCACCGCGAACGCCGGGATCAGCACCGAACCGCCGCGCTTGGCCGTGCGTCGGATCAGGTCGGCCAGCGGCTCGTGTTCCGGGCCGGACGGCTCGTGGTGCTCCCGGTCGCCGTAGGTCGACTCGATCAACACCACGTCCGCCCCTGCTGGGATCTCCCGCGGACGCAGCACCGGATGGGTGGCCCGGCCCAGGTCGCCGGAGAAAAGCACGGACCCCGTCGGCGTGCCCAGCCGAATGCTCGCCGAGCCGAGGATGTGCCCGGCCCGCGTCCATGCCGCAGCCAACCCGTGGCCCAGCGAGACCTCGGTGTCGAAGTCGATGACCCGCATCCGGTCGAGCGCACGCTCCGCGTCCGCAGCGGTGAACAGTGGCAGCGGCGGCTGATGCCGGGAGTAGCTGTGGCTGGCCGCGTGCTCGGCATCCCGCTCGGCGAGGAAGGCCGCGTCCCGCAGCACGATCTCGGCCAACTCGCAGGTCGCCTGGGTGGCCAGCACCTCGCCGTGGAAGCCGTTGCGCACCAGCACGGGCAGGTAGCCGACATGGTCGGTGTGCGCGTGCGTGATCAGCACGGTGTCGATGGACTCCGGAGCCGTAGGAAACGGCGTCCAGTTGAGTTCGCGAAGCCGCTTCTCCCCCTGGAACACCCCGGCGTCCACCAGAATCCGGCGATCGTCAGAATTCACCAGATACTTCGAGCCAGTGACGGTGCCGGCACCACCACCGAAGGTGAGTTTCACTGCCATGCCCCCAGCTTGGCACTACGCGTCCTGATTAGGAGTTTCTTCGACAAGATCGGCCGACCGCGCCAGTCCAGCCGCCTAGTGGTGAAAGTGAACCGAGGGCGTCCACATCGTGAACAGATTCCATCAATCGATAAAGAGGGTTGATGCCGTCGCGTGCCGCGCCGTAGCCTGTCGGAGTCGAGCATCCCTCCAGCTCGTCTGCGCCCGAGGAAGGTAGGCAATGGTGCCCTATCGCAATCCCGCCCTGCTCGTTTCAATCGCTTTCTTGCTGGCCGTTCCCGCGGTCGCCGAAGCCGCGCCCGCCGGCACCGACGACACGCTCACCACGGCTCGCAGCAGCGGCCGGGTGAGCACGACGCTCACCCCGCGAGTGCTGGCTGGGGGCGCCTTGGTGGATGTGATGGTGCAACTCGAAGCCGACCCGGTCGCGGTTGCGGAGGCCAAGGCCGAGCGGACGTTCACCGCGGCCGAGCGCACCACCCACAAGAACAAGCTGCGCAAGGCGCAGGATGCGATCACCGACGACATCGCCGGCAAGGGCGGCAAGGTGATCTCGCGGATGCAGTCGGCCTACAACGGCATGCGGGTGCGGATCAACCGTTCCCGGGCGGACGCGCTCGCCGCGCTGCCCGGCGTGAGCGGTGTGCACGCGATCACGGCGAAGACCCTGGACACCTCGGTCTCGGTGCCTTACCTCGGTGTGCCGTCGGTCTGGCAGGACACCGGCTTCACCGGCAAGGGCGTGAAGGTCGCCATCATCGACTCCGGGATCGACTACACCCACGCCGTTTTCGGCGGTCCGGGCACGGTTGCGGCGTTCGAGGCGGCTGCAGCCACTGCCACCCAAGCCGCGAATCCGGAGTGGTTCGGGCCCGACGCCCCGCGGGTGAAGGGCGGCTGGGATCTGGTCGGCGACGCCTACGACTCGGACGCCGAGCCGGGCAGTCCGGCAGCCACGCCCGTCCCCGACCCCAACCCGCTGGACTGCAACGGCCACGGCACCCATGTCGCCGGTATCGCCGGCGGCTCGGGCGTGACCGCATCCGGTG
>JAKOQD010000336.1 GCA_029778515.1 Actinomycetes bacterium | reverse complement strand
GACGGCCGGACCCACCGGAAGGTCGGCGAGGTGCCGACCCGCTTCGCGCCGCACCTGATGGACTTCCACCCCACGCAGGAGCGCTGGGCCTATGTCCGGGACGACCTCGGCTACATCCACAAGATCGACCTTCACTCGCTGAAGGTCGTCCGCAAGGTTCGCGCCGGATTGAACGGCGCATCGCTCGCGGTGTCGCGCGACGGGCGATACCTGGCCGCGGGCTCGTACGTGCCGAACACGGCAGTGATCCTCGACGCCGCGACCCTGGAGCCGCTGAAACTGATGGCGCTGCGCGGCGTCGACCCGGACGGGAAGACGGTCGACTCCGACTCGGGCATGATCATCGCCACGCCCTTCGCGGACTACTTCGTCATCGCGCTCGAGCAGGCCGGCCAGGTCTGGATCGTCGACCTGTCCCGGCCGGAGATGCCGATCACGCGGATCGAGGGCGTGGGCCGGCACCTGCACGACGCGTTCCTCTCGCCCGACGGCCGGCACCTGGTCGTGTCCTCGTACGACGACAACGTCAACGTGGTGATCGACCTCGCCGGGAAGCGCATCGTGAAGAAGATTCCCGCCGGGTGCCAGCCGCATCTCGGTTCGGGCGCGGTCGTGCGAACGCATGGCCGGATGCTGGGCATCGGCACCAACATCGGCGGCGCGCCGTGCGATCGCCACGAAGTCACGGTGTTCGACATGACGACCTTCGAGGTCGTCAAGCGCATTCCCGTGCTGGGCCCGACCGAATCGCCCGCCGCCCATCCGAACACTCCGTACATCGTCGTCGACATCGTCGGCACGGGGCCGGAAGCGAGCAAGATCCAGTTCATCGACAAGGACACGCTCGAGGTCGCCAGGACGCTCACCGTCGGCGACATGCTCAGTCACTCACACTTCCCGGAGTACACGGCGCGCGGCGACTTCCTGTACGTCAGCGCCCGGGCCAGCGGCGACCGGCCTGCCGGCTATCATCGTGACCGACTGGTGATCTACGACGCGCGCACCTTGAAGGAAGTGAAGGCGGTGCCGCTCGAAGTGCCTGCCGGCGTGTTCTCGCACGCGCGCGCACGCGCGGTGGTCGTCGGGCTCGGAACCACGGCACGATAGCGGGAAACTGGACATGACGCGGCAAGACCGGCGTCTCGTGCGCCACCTCGCCATCGCCGTCGTACTTAAGCTGGTGGTCCTGGCCGCCCTGTGGTGGGCGTTCGTTCGCGACGAGCGCGTCAGCGTCGATGCCGAGGCCGCAGCCGCCCACCTGGGCGCGCAACCGCCCCGAACCGGAGAGAGGCCGTGATATCGGAACACCTGGTCGACCTGTCGCGGCTGCAGTTCGCCGCCACCGCGATGTACCACTTCCTGTTCGTGCCGCTGACGCTCGGCATGGTCTGGCTGCTGGTCATCATGGAGAGCGTCTACGTGATGACCGGGAAGGTCGTCTGGAAGGACATGACGCGCTTCTGGGGCAAGCTGTTCGGGATCAACTTCGCGCTCGGCGTGACCACCGGCATCACGCTTGAGTTCCAGTTCGGCACCAACTGGGCGTACTACTCGCACTACGTCGGAGACATCTTCGGGGCGCCGCTGGCCATCGAGGGACTGATGGCCTTCTTCCTCGAGAGCACCTTCATCGGCCTGTTCTTCTTCGGCTGGGACCGGCTGACGAAGACGCAGCACCTGATGGTGACGACGCTGATGGCCGTAGGCACCAACCTGAGCGCGCTCTGGATCCTGATCGCCAACGGCTGGATGCAGAACCCCGTGGGCGCCGAGTTCAACTGGCAGACGATGCGCATGGAGATGACGGACTTCTGGGCGGTCGTCTTCAACCCCGATGCGCAGGCCAAGTTCGTTCACACCGTGTCGGCCGGCTACGTGACCGGCGCGATGTTCGTGCTCTCGATCTCGGCCTGGTACCTGCTGAAGGGACGCGACGTCGAGTTCGCGAAGCGCAGCTTCCGCGTCGCCGCCGCGTTCGGTCTGGCCAGCGTGCTCAGCGTGATCGTCCTCGGCGACGAGTCGGGCTACACGGTCGGCGAGGCGCAACAGACGAAGATGGCCGCGCTCGAGGCGATGTGGGAAACCGAGCCCGCGCCGGCCGGCCTGAAGCTGGTCGCCGGCATCGACGAGGCCAACCAGCGCAACACCTGGGAAGTCGAGGTTCCATGGCTGATGGGGCTGATCGGCACGCGCTCGATCAGCCGGCAGATTCCCGGCATCCACGAGATCAAGGCCAGGAACCGCGAGCGCATCGTCAACGGCATCACCGCGGTGGCCGCGCTCGAGGCGCTGCGCAAGCACCCAGACGACCCGGTGGCACGGCAGACGTTGCAAGCCACGCAGGGCGACCTTGGCTTCGGCCTGCTGCTGAAGAAGTACACCGCAGACGTGCGCCAGGCCACGCCCGAGATGATCCGCAAGGCCGTCGACGACACCGTGCCGCGTGTGACGCCGATGTTCTGGACCTTCCGCATCATGGTCGGGCTGGGATTCGCGATGCTGCTGCTCTTCGGGCTTGCGTTCTGGAGCACGCTGCGAAGCGAATGCAGCGCGCGGCCCTGGCTGCTGCGCTGGGCGGTCTGGATGTTGCCGGCCCCGTGGATCGCCTGCGAGCTCGGCTGGTTCGTCGCCGAGTACGGCCGGCAGCCCTGGACGATCTACGGCGTGCTGCCCACGCACCTGAGCGTCTCGACGCTGAGCGTCGAGAGCGTGTACGGTTCGCTCGCCGGTTTCGTGGGCTTCTACACGCTGTTGCTGATCGTCGAGGTCTATCTGATGGTGAAGTTCGCGCGCCAGGGGCCCGGCAGCCTGGGCACCGGCCGCTACGAGCGCGAGGCCACGCACCGCGCCGGACCGGCGCACGCCTGAGGGAGACAAGCGATCATGATCGACTATCCGACCCTGAAGGTCGTCTGGTGGCTGCTGGTCGGCGTGCTGCTGGTCGGCTTCGCGATCATGGACGGCCACGACATGGGCGTGGGGACGCTGCTGCCCTTCGTCGGCAAGGGCGACGACGAGCGCCGCGTCGTCATCAATACCGTGGGGCCGCACTGGGACGGTAACCAGGTGTGGTTC
>JAKOQD010000335.1 GCA_029778515.1 Actinomycetes bacterium | reverse complement strand
TTCTTGATCAGCTGACGGCTCAGCTTGTTCTTGGGCAGCATGCCCCAGACCGCACGCTCGACCGCCTTGCGCGGGTCGGACGCGAGCAGCTCGCCGTAGGGCACCGCCTTCAGGCCGCCCGGACGACCCGAGTGGCGGTAGGCCATCTTGTCGGTGGCCTTGTTGCCGGTGAGGGCGATCTTGGACGCGTTCACCACGATGACGAAGTCGCCGGTGTCCACGTGCGGAGCGAACTGCGGCTTGTGCTTGCCGCGCAGCAGGGTTGCCGCGGTGACGGCCAGCCGGCCGAGGACGATGTCCTCAGCATCAATGACGTGCCAGTCCCTGGTGATCTCACCAGGCTTGGGGCTGTACGTAGACACGGGTCGGTTCCCTGCTTCCATAAGTTGTCTCAAACGGCTAGTGCGGGATCCACCACCGGCGGGGCAGACCACAGCGCAACAGCGGTTTAGATTACCCTGCCCCTGCTGGGGGGTCAAAACGCGGGTTCGCGCGAGTCGTGGACGGCGAGACGGGCCAACCGACTTGGTGAGTTGTACCTAGGGTTTGGCCATGGCAGACATCCTCCAGATCCGACACGCCGCCAGTGGTACCGAGGCGGAGTTGGCCATCACTTATGCCACCATCCGGGCGCCGGAACTGCGCCAGTTCAACATCGGCGGCGAGCCGCTGGCCACCTACGACCCGGGGTTCATGAACACCGCGTCCTGCCGCTCGGCGATCACCTACATCGATGGCGAAGCCGGCATCCTGGAGTACCGCGGCTACCCGATCGCGGAGCTGGCCGAGAAGTCCACCTACCTGGAGGTGGCCTGGCTGCTGCTGAACGGCGAGCTGCCCACCGCGTCCCAGCTTTCGGGCTGGGAGCAACTGATCACCGAGCACCGGATGCTGCCCGACAAGCTGAAGACCGTGCTGGCCGGCTTCCCGTACGACGCGCATCCGATGACGATCCTGATGGCGTCAACTGCCGCGTTCTACTCCTTCTACCCGGACGCGCAGAACTTCACCGATACGGAGGCGCGGGCCCTGAACATCGCCCGGCTGATCGGCAAGATGCCCACCCTGGCCGCCTTCGCCTATCGCAAGGGCAAGGCCAAGCCGTACATCAACCCGGACGACTCCTACGGCTACTGCCACAACTTCCTGCAGATGCTGTTCAAGCAGGCCGAGCGTCGCTACCAGGCCGACGAGCGGCTGATCCGGGCGGTCGAGGTGCTGTTCATCCTGCACGCCGACCACGAACAGAACTGCTCCACTAACGCCGTCCGTTCGGTGGCCTCGTCCGGCAACGACCTCTACACCTGCTGCTCGGCCGGCATCGGCGCGCTGCACGGGCCGTTGCACGGCGGCGCGAACGAGGCCGTGCTGAAGATGCTGCGCGAGATCGGGTCGGTGGACCGCGTCCCTGAGTTCATCGAGGGCGTCAAGGCCGGCAAGGTGCGGATGATGGGTTTCGGCCACCGCGTCTACAAGAACTACGACCCGCGGGCGAAGATCATCAAGAAGTCGGTCGAGGACGTGTTCGAGGTGACCGGCGTGAACCCGCTGCTGGAGATCGCGCTCGAACTGGAGAAGTACGGCCTCACCGACGAGTACTTCGTGAAGCGCCGGCTCTACCCGAACGTGGACTTCTACTCCGGGCTCATCTACGAGGCCCTCGGCTTCCCGCCGGAGATGTTCACCGTGCTCTTCGCGATTCCGCGGACGTCGGGCTGGGCCGCCCAGTACCAGGAGTTCATCACCGACCCGGAGAACAAGATCGCCCGTCCCAAGCAGATCTACACCGGTCATCGGACGCGCGAGTACGTCCCGATGGAGGCTCGCGGCTGAGACCCAGCGCTCACGACCAGCGGGCCCCACGCCCGCCGCAGGATTCCCGGGGGCAATCCGGTGAAGTCGGTTGCAGGCCCTAGTCGGCCGTAGTTAGGTAGTCCCCATGAGTTCAAAGTTGAGCGCAGCATCGGCGCAGGTGACCAGTCCCGACGACGTCCGCAACGTAGTTCTGATCGGAAACGCCGGATCGGGAAAGACGTCCTTGTTCGAGCAACTGCTCAAGGCCCGGCTCGCCGGCTACCGCGGCGAGAAGGAGGACGCCGAGCGCGCCGCCCAGCTCTACCTGGCCTCCATGGTCACCGGCGACGTGCTGGTGAACCTGCTGGACGCCCCCGGCCACCCCGACTTCGTCGGTGAACTCCGCGCCGGGATTCGCGCAGCGGACGCAGCCATTTTCGT
>JAKOQD010000334.1 GCA_029778515.1 Actinomycetes bacterium | reverse complement strand
TGCACGCCGGGTTGCAGATCCGGCGTTTCGGCGCTGATCCCGGCGGCCTTCATCGCGGCGGTGTTGAACCAGGTTTCGTGCATATCGGCGTTGAGCACGTACATCGGACGATCGCCGGTGACCTCATCGAGCCATTCCCTTCGGGGATGCTCCGCGCCGAAGGTGCTGCGCGTCGCCCACCCGTGACCCCGAAGCGGCGCATCTGCGGGCTGAGTGGCGATCCATTCCCGGATGGCCTGCAGAACGGCGTCCTTACCGTGGAGTCCCCCGATGTTCACCCCGAGTTTGGTGATGCCGAGCGAAGCCAGATGATCGTGCCCGTCGATGAATCCGGGCAGCAGCATCCGATCGGCAAGATCGACGACCCTGGTGTTCGGTCCACGCCAATCGGCAGCACCGTCGGCATCGCCGACGTAGACGATCTCCCTGCCCCGCACCGCGACGACCTCGGCGGTGGGCTGTTCCGCATCGACCGTGTAGATGGTGCCGTTCTGGAACAGCCAGTCCGCGCTGCCGTGCCGCGGATCGTAGGTCCGGTCGTTTCCGTTGCCGTTCAACGCTTCCTCCGGTGTTTCTCGTTATCGGTTGGGCTCAAGGGGTAGTGCGCTCTCCGGGCGATCGGGGCGGGGCGAACGCAATAGCGCCACCCCGATAGCCGTGGCCGCCCCGGCCCCGACGAGGACGATCCACGCCAGGGAGGCGAAGCCGTATTTCTCGGCCATCCATCCGGCGACGATCGCTCCCACGATGGAACCCATGGCGTAGGCGGCCATCGAACCGCCCTGTGCGGCGCCCTGGCCGATGGGCGACGTCTGCGAAACCAGAACCGCCGCGGTGAGTTCGAACAACGGGAAGACGAACATGGTGATGCCGAACAGAATCAGCGCGACGGGCCAGGCCGATCCCGGCAGCAGCAGCAGTCCGAACCCGGCCCCCGCCCGCGCGGCGGCGCTGACCAGGAACGGAATCCGGGGACCGGAATTGGCCGTCCAGCGGCCCGCAACCAGATACAACGGGATCGTGATCAGCATGATCACCGACAGCGCGGCCGCACTCACCTCCGGATCGATTCCGAAGACCGCACCCATGTAACTGGCGTACTGGCTCTCGATAGCCTCCGAACTGGCGAAGACCAGGAAGGTCAACGCCAGGACGAGGCCGAACTGCGACAGCAGCACGCTGCGCAGGGAGACCCGGGGTGTCGATTGTGCGTCGGGATGGCTGGTCGGCGCCGCGGCGGAGACGACCCGTTGGGCGGCAGCGCGATTCAGGAACGCGACTCCGACGGTGAACACCAGCCCGGCGATACCCAGGATGACCAAAATGGTGCGGATGCTGAGATCCGCGGCGGCAAGGCCCGAGACCGCCGCCAGTCCGAGGACCTGCCCGGCGGGCAGGCTCAGTTGCAGCAGCGCGAGCTTGCCGGACTGGGTCTCGTGGTCGAACCCCGCTCCGACCACGAAGGTGGTGTTGATGACCACCGTTCCGCTCATGCCCAGTCCCAGCAGGCCGGCCGCGACCAGCCACAGCAACGGCTCACGCGCGAAGGCGAACATCAGGGCCGCGAGGGCGGTGAGGCCCAGGGAGGTGATCTGCAGGCTTCGGTAGGCGTTGAACCGGTCGGCCAGGCTCCCGATGAAGGGCCCGGCCAGGCCGAGCAGCCCGATCAAGGCGACTACCGAACCGGTGTCTCCGGGGGTTCCCCCTTCGGCGAGCACATGCAGCGGTATCAGGAACATGATCCCGCCGTAGGCGACGAATCCCAGTGCCGCCTGCGCAAGCATCCACAGTTCGTAACGCCCGATCGACGCGACGGGGAGAGTCGGCGGCTCAGCCACGCCCATCAGCCCGAGTGACCGTCTCGCATCACAGCAGTATCCGCCGGACCGGCGCGGGCGAGGTTGTGGCCACTCACACGGAATCAACCTGGTCGTTGTATTCCGTGACAGCCTGGCACGGAGCGGCCGGTCGTACGCTCTAACCCATGGCGGCAGCCCCTCTGGAAGCGCAGATCGCCGCGATCCAGGCCGAATTGGTCAGCAGGTGCGCCGATCTGGGTGCGCTGGTAGCGGACACGGTCTGGCGGGAGGTCGCCTTGTATCACGAGTCGGGCCGGTTCACCCGGGGCGAAGTCCAGCAGGACTGCACGGAGAACGTGCGCTTCCTGTTCGCGGGACTGACCAGCGCCGCCGTCTTCGACACCACGGCGGCCGCCAGCAGTGGGTGCGAGGGAGCGCGCGCCGGCGTCCCGTTACCGACGCTGATGGCGGCGTATCGCATCGGCTGCCGGCTGATCTGGGAGGAGATCGTCGCCCTCGCCGCTCAACGGCCCGACATCACCCCGGAGGCGTTGATCCGCGCGACGGCCCGGATCTGGATGGCGCAGGACGTCCTGACCGATGCCACCGTCAGCGCCTACCGGGACGAGGCGACCCGCCTGATGCTGACTCAGGAGGCGGAACGGGCAGCACTCGTCGAAGCGCTCATCGAGGGTCGGATCGTCAAGCAGAGCACCCTGTGGGAGATCGCCACCCTGTTGCGGATTCCGGCGCGCGGACCCTATGTGGTCGTGGCCGCGCAGTGCGCGGCGGTGGGAAGGTCGGCCCTGCCGGGTATCGAGTCGAAGCTCAGCAGCGCCGATATCGCTTCTGCCTGGCGGCTGTTGCCGGACCTGCAGATCGGTCTGGTCCACGTGGACACCGACCGGAAGTTCGAGATACTCACCCAAACCCTCTCACGCGTCGCCGCCGCGCCGATCGGCGTCAGTTCCCACTTCGGCGACCTGACCGAGGTGTCCGACGCGGTCACCTATGCGCGGATCGCGATGTCCGCCGAGCGCCCGGACGGCTCGATGCTCACCGCGTTCGAGTCCGACCCGTTGGCGATCGCCGCGGTCAGTGCGCCCCGGGTGATGAAACGAATCTCCTCGGCGGTGTTCGCCGGATTCGCCGACCTCGATGCCCATGAAAGGGAGACCCTGGTTGCGACCTTCCGCGCCTGGATGGCCTGCGGGGGCTCGGTCAACACCACCGCCGAAACGCTCTTCTGCCATCCGAACACCGTGCGGCACCGGCTCAAACGCATCGAGGACCGAACGGGCTTGTCGCTGCATCGGCCACGGGAGTTGGCCGAGCTATGCCTGGCCTTCGAGATCGAACTGCGCCTGCCCTGAGCCCCTGCCTAAAGCCTCTGCCTTACGCCTCCGCCGCGCGTTCGATATCCCTCTCGTATCGGTAGCCGAGAACGATGCACGAGATCAAGGAGATGGAGATGACGGCTTCGGCGATGAAGAACGACGCGAAGTCGATGATGGAGCCGACGGGTGGGCTTCCCGGCACGGCGTTGCGCAGGGGGATGAGCGCGAACAACATTCCCGCCAGCATCGAACAGGCTGAGAAGTGCAGGCCCCGCTTCGGCCGGAGAACGTAGTAGGCCGCCACCGCCGCCGCGCCGGCAAGTCCCAGCATCAGCGCCATGATGAACAGCGCGAACACTTTCATCGGTTCACTGCGGCGCGCCGTGAACTCGATCGCCGCGGTGTCCCACGGACTGGTCGCCTCAGCGGTGGCGGCCCGGAAGAAGGGATCGGTGTTGAGCAGCGTGATCGTCGTGGGAAGTTCCCTGCCGTCAGCGCCCATCACGTGCAGGTCGACGAACGTCGAATACTGGTCGAAGGGATAGTCCGTCGCGGCGCCGACCATGCCTATCCGCTGATCGATATCGGGCGGTAGATCACCCTTCCTGATGGCCGTCTTCACGTTGCCGACCGCACTGGTGAGCAGGGTCGCATCGGCGGCGAAATTCCCGGTTCCGTCGGCCAAGGCACCCGAGGGACGCATCCTGACCGTCATCGACAACGTGTAGGCGGCGGTGTCGATCCGAGTCACCCAGACCAGCAGATCCACCCGGTCCGGACGACTGAAGTCACCGAAGTGACTCTCCTGAAACGTCGCCCGCCGACTGAGGGCATACCCTCCCGCACTGGCCGCGACGAGCAGCACCACCAGGACCGACACGAGCACGCGTGCGCTGGCACCGCGAAACACCCTCCGCGGCAACGAGGTGAGTGTCATCGGCGCTGGGACAGGACCGGTTCGGGTTCGCCGGAAAAGGTCATCACATGTCGCGTCACGAAGGCGCACCCTACTCGGCCATCTGCACCTCGATAGGCTGGAATCACGATGGCGACCACACCCAGGTCCGATGGCCGCGCGGCGACGGTGCCCGGTTCACCGA
>JAKOQD010000333.1 GCA_029778515.1 Actinomycetes bacterium | reverse complement strand
GCCAGCTGGACGAAGTCCTCGCCACTGCGCAGGACGCGGGCGTGGCCGGCCTGATCGCGACAAACACGACGCTGGCAAGGGACGGTCTGGCGTCGGCCGACCAGCACCTGGCCGACCAGGCCGGGGGGCTGTCCGGTAGCCCGCTCACCGTCCGCGCGCGCGAGGTCGTGGCCTACCTGACCCGGCACACCGAACTGCCGGTGATCGGGGTCGGCGGCATCATGACACCGGGCGACGCGATGGCCATGTTCGACGCCGGGGCCCAACTCGTCCAGCTTTATACTGGCTTCATCTACCGCGGGCCGGGTCTGGCCGCAGCGATCAACGCCCTCGACGTCGAAAGGCACCGATAGTGAGCACCTACTGGCGCAGGCTTCGTGAAGTGGTCGCCGAGCGCGGCGCGCTCTGTGTCGGGGTGGATCCGCACGTTTCGCTGCTGAAGGCGTGGGACCTGGAGGTAAGCGCTGCCGGCGCGGAACGCTGCGCCCGCACGGTCGTGGAGGCCCTCGGCGATCTGGTCGCGGTGTTCAAGCCGCAATCGGCCTTCTTCGAGGCCTATGGCTCGGCCGGCATCGCCGCCCTTGAGCGGGTGCTGGCCGACATCAGGGCCACCGGGGCGCTAAGCATCCTGGACGTCAAGCGCGGCGACATCGGCTCCACCATGGAGGCCTACGCCGACGCCTACCTCACCGAGGGCTCGCCGCTGGCCGCGGACGCGATCACGGTCTCGCCCTACCTGGGCTTCGGCTCGCTTGCGCCGGCCATCGAGCGGGCGCATCGCTACGAGCGCGGCGTGTACGTACTGGCCCGCACCTCCAACCCGGAGGGGGCGCAGGTGCAGCTTGCGCTCACCCAGGACGCGTCCGTCGTGCAGTCGATCATCGACGCCGCCACCGAGGTCAACCACGCGTCCAGGCAGAAGGCGATCGGCCTGGTGGTGGGCGGCACCCATGACTCGCTGGGCTGCGATCTGGAGGAATTCAACGGGTCGATCCTGGTTCCGGGCATCGGCGTACAGGGTGGACGGCTGGAGGACCTCCCCGACCTCTTCGGTGAAGCGGTGGACCAGGTGCTGCCGAGCGTGAGTCGCGGCGTGATCTCGGCAGGGCCGGACGCGTCCGCCATGCGTGCCAAGGTCAGCGCGCTGCTCAGCCAAGCGGTGCGCTGAGGTCGCCGGAAGTCCTTGTGGAAACCTTTCCGTTCGCGGTGCGCACGGGCGTCGGTACCGATAGGTTGTGGACACAACGTAGACCGACCACCTGTTACTCGAAGGCAATCCTGTGACAATTCCTCAGCTCACTACAGAGCAACTCGAGGCCGCCCGCGCCGCGGCCACGGAAGCACGGCGTCGCCGCGCAGAACTCAAGACCAAGGTGCGTTCTGGCATTCTGACGCTGAGCCAGGCGCTGGAGACCGCTGCCGAGGACGACGTTCTGGCGCACGTGAAGGTCGTCGACCTGCTGAAGGCGCTGCCGCGGGTGGGGGAGAAGCGCGCCGCGGTCGTGATGGAGCGCCTCGACATCGCCCCGAACCGACGCATCCGGGGGCTGGGCCGGCACCAGGTGGCCGGCCTGAAGGCCGAGTTCAGTGACAGGTGACGTAACCGTCATCTCCGGCCCGACGGCGGTCGGCAAGGGAACCGTCGTGAAGGCGTTGCGTGCCCGGCACCCGGAAGTCTGGGTCTCGGTTTCCGCAACCACCCGTCCACCCCGTCCGGGTGAGGTGGACGGGGAGCACTACCTGTTCGTGAGCGCGAGGGAATTCGACGACCTGGTCGCGTCCGACGGGCTACTGGAATGGGCGCTGGTGCACGGCGTCGACCGCTACGGCACCCCGGCCGCGCCGGTGCAGGCCGCGGTGGCCGCCGATCGCCGGGTGATCCTCGAGATCGACCTGCAGGGCGCCCGCCAGGTACGGGAGCACCTCCCCGAAGCCAGGCTGGTGTTCATCGCCCCGCCGAGCCAGGAGACGCTGGTGAAACGGCTTGAGGGCCGTGGCACCGAGACCCCGGAGCAGATGGCCCGCCGGCTGCGGACGGCCGAAGGCGAACTTGCTGCGGCGGCCGAGTTCGACCACGTGATCGTGAACGACGATTTGGGCTCTGCGGTGGATGAGTTGGTAGAGTTGCTAGGTCTGTGAAGGAAGCGTCCATCGCGACCGCATCTCACCCAATCAGGAAGCCAAACTTGAGCACTCACATTCCCGAGGGGATCACCAACCCGCCGATCGACGAATTGCTGACCCAGGTGGATTCGAAGTACCGACTGGTGCTGTTCGCAGCCAAGCGGGCTCGGCAGATCAACGCCTACTACTCGCAGCTGGGCGAGGGCCTGCTCGAGAACGTCGGCCCGCTGGTCGACATCGGCATCCAGGAGAAGCCGCTCTCGATCGCGCTGCGCGAGGTGAACGCCGGTGTGTTGGAGTGCACCGATATCGATCCCGAGGCTGAGGCCGCCGCCCGCGCTGAGGCGTCCGCCGATCCGGACTTCGGGCTCGACCCGTTCGGCACCGACGACCTCGCCTGATCCAGGCAGATGAGCCGGATAGTCCTCGGCGTCGCCGGGGGGATCGCGGCGTACAAGGCCTGCCTGCTGCTGCGCCGCTTCACTGAGGCCGGCCACGACGTCCGGGTGGTGCCCACTGCGAGCGCGCTCGAGTTCGTCGGCGCCACCACCTGGGCAGCCCTTTCCGGCCATCCGGTCAGCACTTCGGTGTTCGATGAAGCGGACGCGGTTCCGCACGTCCGGATCGGACGCGAGGCCGACCTGGTGGTGGTGGCCCCGGCCACGGCCGACCTGCTTGCCCGCGCGGCCACCGGACGCGCTGACGACCTGCTGACCAATGTGCTGCTCACCGCCGGCTGCCCGGTGGTGATGGCGCCGGCGATGCACACCGAGATGTGGTCGCACCCCGCCACCCAGGCCAACGTCGCCACGCTGCGTTCGCGGGGCGTGGTCGTGCTGCGCCCGGCGGAGGGCCGCCTCACCGGCGCCGATTCGGGCCCGGGACGCCTACCCGAGCCCGAGGACATCGAAGCCACCTGCCTGGCCGTGTTGGCCCAGGCGGACGCGGCTGGAGCGATGGCGGCGCAGGACCTTCGCGGGCTGAATGTGGTGATCAGCGCCGGCGGTACCAGGGAGGCGCTCGACCCGGTGCGTTACGTCGGGAACTTTTCCTCAGGGCTAATGGGCATCGCGCTCGCCCGAGCCGCGGTGCAGCGTGGTGCGGACGTGACGTTGGTCGGCGCGAACCTGCATGCGGAGCCGCCAGCCGGTGTTCGGGTGGTCGAGGTGGTCTCCACCGCCGACCTGGCCGCGGCGATGGCTGAGCTGGCGCCGTCCGCTGATGTTGTCGTGATGGCTGCAGCGCCTGCCGACTACACGCCCGCCGCGCCGAGCGACACCAAGCTGAAGAAGTCCGGCGACGCCGGCCTGACCGTGGAGTTCCGACAAACCACTGATGTGCTCGCCGGCCTGGCCGCCCGCCGCCCGGTGGGGCAGATCGTGGTCGGCTTTGCTGCCGAGACCGCGCGCGACGAGGCGGAACTGATCGAACTGGGCACCGCGAAGCTGGCCCGCAAGGGCTGCCAGCTGCTGGTGCTGAACAACGTCTCGGACGGCGCGGTCTTCGGCTCGGGCGAGAATGAGGTGCTGCTGATCGCGCCAGTCGGGTCGCGTGGCCGTGCAGCCGGAACCAAGACGACAGTGGCGCATGCGATCCTTCATGCCGCCATCGCGGAGAGGAGTGCAGAGTGAGTCGACTGTTCACGTCTGAATCGGTCACCGAAGGTCATCCGGACAAGTTGGCCGACGCGATCTCGGACGCGGTTCTCGACGAACTGCTGAGCCAGGATCCGACGTCGCGCGTGGCGGTGGAGACGTTGGTCACCACCGGCACCGTGGTGGTGGCCGGCGAGGTCACCACTGAGGCGTACGCGGATGTGGCCCAGCTGGCCCGGCAGCGGATCCTGGAGATCGGCTACGACTCCAGCGAGAAGAGTTTCGACGGCAACTCCTGCGGGGTGCTGGTGTCCTTGGGCGTTCAGTCCCCGGATATCGCCCAGGGTGTCGACCACGCCGAGGAACAGCGCGAAGAGGGCTCCTTCGACGCGCTGGACGCCCAGGGGGCAGGCGACCAGGGATTGATGTTCGGTTACGCCTGCACCGACACCGCGACCCTGATGCCGCTGCCGATCGACATCGCGCACCGGCTGAGCGAGCAGCTCGCCAAGGTGCGCAGGGACGGCGACCTCGACTTCCTGCTGCCTGACGGCAAGACCCAGGTGACCATCGAGTACGCCGGCGACCGGCCCGTCCGCGTGGACACCGTGGTGGTCTCGACCCAGCACACTGCCGCCACCACCCACGACCGCATCTCGGCCGAGGTGCGCGCGCGCGTGATCGATCCGGTGCTGGCGCGTTACGCGATCCCGTCCAGCGGGATGAAGACCTACGTGAACCCCACCGGCAAGTTCGTGATCGGCGGACCGATGGGCGATGCCGGTGTGACCGGGCGCAAGATCATCGTGGACAGCTACGGCGGCATGGCCCGTCACGGCGGCGGCGCGTTCTCCGGCAAGGACCCCTCCAAGGTGGACCGCTCGGCCGCGTACGCGATGCGGTGGGTGGCCAAGAACGTGGTGGCCGCCGGACTGGCCGAACGCTGCGAGGTGCAGGTGGCCTACGCCATCGGCCGCGCGCACCCGGTTGGGTTCTACACCGAGTGCTTCGGTACCGAGAAGGTGCCGGTGGAGCAGATCACCGCCGCGGTGCTGGACGTCTTCGATCTGCGGCCGGCTGCAATCATCCGTGATCTTGACCTGATCCGTCCGATCTATTCCCAGGTGACGAACTACGGCCACTTCGGCCGCGAGCTCGAAATCATGACCTGGGAGCGCACCGATCGAGCAGACGCCCTGGCCAGCGCCGTCCGCGGCTGAGCCGGTAGCGGCGCGACGCCTCAGGGTTCGACCTCGGCGTACATGCTGAGCAGGTTTCCGTCCGGGTCGCTGAACTCGAAGTACTCCAGCACGCCCTCGACCTGCTGCAAATCACCGGCCGGTACGCCCAGCCGCAGCAGGCGCTCGCGTTCGACTTCCGCGTCGACCACGCCGAACCGGACGACCGGCTGGGCGCCGTTGCGCAGTACGGGCTCAGCGATCAGCTGCAGCCAGATCGGGCCGACTTTGAACTCGACCACACCCGGGGCGGGCTCGATCCCGGGGGCGACGAAGCCGAAGACCGTCCGGTACCACTCCAAGCTGCGTCCGATGTCGGCGCAGGGTAGCCCTACGGTCACACTCTGGATCCTCACCCGCGAATTCTTGCGCGCCGATTTGGTGTAAGGGAGGGCGTCGGGGCGGGATGAGCCAGCGTGCATCGCTCGCGCCGGGGGCTTCACGTTCGACCAACTGGGCGAGGGCCTGCGCCACGAGCGCCCGCGGGAGATCCCGCCAGTTGTCCGGTCCGATTGTCGGTGGCGACCCCTACGATGCCCTTCATGAAACTTCCGGTGGCGAGGGTTGCGGTGGATCTGCCGCTGGCCAACCTCGACCGGCCGTTCGACTATCTGGTGCCGGAGGCCCTTGACGCCGAGGCTCAGCCCGGGGTGAGGGTGAAGGTGCGGTTCGCCGGGCAGTTGCGGGACGGCTTCCTGCTGGGGCGCGCGCCGGTCGGCGAGCGGGCCAAGCTGGCCGCGCTGCAACGCGTGGTGTCCGCGGAGCCGGTGCTCGATCCGGGCGTGACCGAACTTGTGCGAGCGGTCGCGGATCACTACGCCGGTAGTTTCGCCGACGTGGTGCGCGCGGCGGTGCCCCCTCGGCATGCGGCCACCGAGAAGGCTCCGCCGCCAGCCCACCCGGAACCGCAGCTGACGGATCGGGAGCCGGTCACCCTGAGCGCCTATCCGTTCGCCGATCGTTTCCTTGGCGCGCTCGCCGAAGGGGGCCATCCCCGCGCTGCCTGGACCGTCGTCCCCGCCCCGGTTCCGGCCGGCGACTGGGCGTCCGGACTGGTCGAGGCTGCCGAAGTCGCGCTCAGCTCCGGACGCGGCGCGCTGCTGTTGGTGCCGGACGCGCGCCAGCTGCAGCACCTGGTCGGGGTGGCGACTGCTCGCTTCGGCCGCGGCAGCTTTGCCACCCTCGCCGCGGATGCGGGCCCGGCGGCGCGGTACCGCAACTTCCTCGCCGTCCGCAGGGGTGGTGTCCGGCTGGTGCTCGGCACCCGCGCGGCAGCGTTCGCGCCGGTGCCGAACCTTGGTCTGATCGCGCTGTGGGATGACGGCAACGACGCATACGCCGAGCCGCACGCCCCGTACTGGCACGCGCGCGAGGTGGTTGCGCTGCGAGCACACCAGGCTGGGTGTGCGTTGCTGCTGGCCGCGCACTCGCGGACGGCCGAGATCCAACAGCTGGTCCAGCGAGGCTGGCTGGCTGAGCTGCAGCTCGGTCCCAAGCCGACGCGCCGAATCGCGGCGGCCGTGCGCACTGCCGGGCCCGAGAACTCGCGTGACCCACTGGCCACCGTGGCGCGGCTGCCGCACGACGCCTTCGGCGTGGTCCGTGCCGGGCTGGCCGCCGGGCCGGTGCTGGTGCAGGTTCCGAGAGCCGGGTACCTGCCGATCCAGGTGTGCGCGGGCTGCCGGGCGACGGCACGGTGCCCGGCTTGCGGCCAGGCGCTGGCTGATGGTTCCGGCAGCGGGTTGAGCTGCCCGCTCTGCGGACCGCTGCTCACGTCCTGGCGGTGTCCCGATTGTGGCGACACCCGGCTGCGCCGTCCGGTGGTTGGGGTCGTGCGGACGGCCGAGGAGTTCGGTAGGGCGTTCCCCGGCACGAAGGTGCTGCAGGCCAGCGCCGACAAGCCGCTGACGAAGGTGGGTGCCGAGCCGGCACTGGTACTTGCCACGCCGGGCGCGGCGCCGCCGGCTGACGGTGGTTACGCTGCCGCCGTGCTGCTGGACGCCGAGTTGATGCTGGCCAGGGCCGACCTCCGCACCGGCGAAGAGTCACTGCGCCGGTGGCTGGCGGTCGTGTCCGCGGTGCGACCGGGCGAGGCGGGCGGCACGGTGATCGCGGTGGCCGATCCGGGGCTGCGTGAGGTGCAGGCCCTGCTTCGGCTCGACCCGGTCGGCTACGCCGAGCAGGAACTCGCCGAGCGGGTCGCGGCGGGCTTTCCGCCGGCGGTCAAGCTGATCACGGTCGAAGGCCCGATGCCGGCCGTAACCGCGGTGCTCGCGGCGCTGGACCTGTCGCCGGTGGTGCAGGTGCTCGGCCCGTTCGAAGTGCCGGGACGCTGTGGTGTCCTCGATGAGCCGGTAGCCCGGGCCACCCTGCGGTGCGGGCTCGTCGAAGGGGCCGAGTTGGTCTCGGCGGTGCGCGCCGTGATGTCGGTGCGGGCGGCGAAGAAGGAGGTGCCGGTGCGGGTCCGAGTCGACCCGCAGGTGTTCGCCTAATTCCTGCCTAGTTCGGGTGGTCGCGCTTGTCGAGGCCTTGGGGCGCGGTGTCGGTCCGGCAGACTCCGACGGGACGATAGGGTGCCCCGCATGTCCAGCCTCCGCATCGCGCTTGCTTGCCTGCCGTTTCCCGAGTCTCCGGACGCGTCGGTCGCGGCTGCGGTGGCGGCCATCGCCGAAGCATCGGCTGCCGGTGCTGGCCTGGTCTGCTTCCCGGAGTGCTTCGTGCCGGGGTACCGCGCACTCGGCGCTCCAGTTCCGGTGATGCCCGCAGAGTGGTTGGCGACAGCCCACACCACGATCGCGGACGCCGCACGCGCGTCCGGGGTAGCGGTGGTGCTGGGCACCGAACGCTACGTCGGGGACGCGCTGCGCATCACCGCACTGGTCATCGACCCCGACGGCGAGCAGCTGGGCTGGCAGGACAAGGTGCAGCTCGACCCGTCCGAGGACCACCTGTACGAGCCCGCGCCGTCCGGCCGGGAGGTGTTCCGGATCGGCGACCTGGTGCTGGGGGTGGTGATCTGCCACGAAGGCTTCCGCTACCCGGAGACCGTCCGCGAAGCCGTGGCCAAGGGCGCGCAACTGGTGGTCTTTCCGCACTACTCCGAGCCGTTGCCGGGCCACTTCCAGCCGACGCACTACGGTGACCCGCGGCTCTCCTTCCACGAGTCGGCGGTGATGGGCCGCGCGGCCGAGAACACCTGCTGGGTGGCCGGGGTGAACTGTGCGGTCGCCGAAGCGCCGACCTCCGCGATCGCCCGTCCCGACGGCAGCCTGCTGGCCTGGCGGCCGCACGGCGAGCCAGGCATCCTGGTGGCCGACCTGGACCTGAGCGAGGCGACGCATCGGATGGCCAAGCGATTCCGCCCTTCGGCCTAGGCTGAGCCCCATGCGTCTCGTCTTCGCCGGAACCCCGCAGGTGGCTGCCGACACCCTCGCGCACCTGCTCGACCACGGCACCCACGAGGTCGTCGCAGTGCTGACCCGGCCGGACGCCCCGCAGGGTCGTAGTGCGCGTCCGGTGCCCAGCCCGGTGGCTCAACTCGCGGCCGTCCGGGGAATCGAGGTGCTGCGTCCGGCACGAGCCGGCGACCCCGACCTGCTGGCGCGACTCACCGAACTCGCACCGGACTGCTGCCCGGTCGTGGCCTACGGCGGCCTGATCCCGCAGCGACTGCTGGAGCTGCCCAGCCACGGCTGGGTCAACGTGCACTTCTCGCTACTGCCGCGCTGGCGCGGCGCCGCACCGGTGCAGCACGCGATCCTCGCCGGCGACCCGGTCACGGGGGTGACGGTCTTCAAGCTGGTCCCAGAGCTGGACGCCGGTCCGGTGTTGGCCACTGCCGATTACCCGCTGGGGGCCGACGAGACGTCCGGCGAAGCCCTGAGCGCGCTGCAGGCGATCGGTGCACAGCTACTCCTGCAGACCCTCGACGGCATCGGGGCCGGACGCATCCAGGCCGTGCCGCAGCCTGTCGACGACATCACCCTCGCCCCTAAGCTGACCGTGCCCGGGGCCCGAGTCGACTGGAACCGACCGGCCGAAGAGATCGCCAGGCAGGTGCGGGCCAACAACCCGTCGCCGATGGCCTGGACGCTGTTGCAGGGCGAGCGATTCCGGGTGCTCCGAGCGACGCCCGCCGAAGCCGCTGGGCTCGCGCCCGGCCAGGTACGGGCCGGCAAGCGTGAGGTGCTGGTTGGCACCGGCGCCGGCACGCTGCGGCTGGAGCAGGTGCAGCCGGCCGGGAAGCGTCCGCTCGCGGCCGCGGACTGGGCCCGCGGCCTACGCGGTGAGGCGGTCTTCGAGTGAGCCGTCCCAAACGGCGGCGCGACCAAGCCCGCACGGCGGCCTTCCGGGTGTTGCGGGCGGTCACCGCCGACGGCGCTTACGCGAACCTCGAGTTGGCTCGGCAGCGAGCCGAGCTGAGTGGCGCCGATGCGACGTTCACAACCGAGCTGGTCTCCGGCACTTGCCGGGCCATGGGCAGCTACGACCAGGTGATCGAGCGGGCGTCCGGGCGTCCGCTGAAGTCGTTGCAGCCTGCTGTGGTGGACGTGCTTCGGCTCGGCACCCATCAGTTGTTGGCGATGCGGGTGCCCACGCACGCGGCGATCTCGGCTTCGGTCGATCTCGCTGCGCTCGAGGTGGGGGAGCGGGTTGCCGGCGTGGTGAACGCGGTGCTGCGGAAGGTGGCCGCGCGGGACTGGGACGACTGGCTGGACCCACTGTCCGAAGGACTGGACGAGTTTGGACGGTTGGCGCTCGTGCATCAGCATCCGCGCTGGATCGTCGAAGCCTGGTCACGGGTGCTGCCCGCAGCGGAGTTGGCGGACGCGTTGGCCGCCGACAACGTCGCACCGACGCCGCACCTGGTCGTGCGACCCGGACTTGCCGAGGTTTCCGAGCTTGGCGGCGAGCCCGCCCGCTGGTCGCCGTACGGCGCCTACGCCGGCGGGGATCCTGGGCAGTTGGCCGCGGTCGACGAGGGTCGCGCCGGAGTGCAGGACGAGGGTTCGCAGCTCGTCGCACTGGCGCTGTCGCGGGTCGACGCGCCCGATGGCTGGTGGCTGGACCTGTGCGCTGGGCCCGGTGGCAAATCCGCCCTGCTGGCCGGCTTGGCTCGCGAACAGGGCGGATCGCTGGTCGCCGCCGAACTGCAGGAACACCGCGCCCGCCTGGTCGCCGACAACCTGCGGGCATATCCAGATCCGAAGCCGGTTTGTCTGGTGGCGGACGGGACCCGTCCGGCCTGGCGATCCGGGGGGTTCAGCAAGGTACTGGCGGATGTGCCCTGCACAGGGCTGGGCGCGCTGCGCCGGCGTCCGGAGAGTCGGTGGCGGCGGCGTCCCGAGGACCTGCCGGGGCTGATCGAGCTGCAGGGGAAGCTACTGGCGTCCGCCATCGCGGCAACTGCGCCCGGCGGTGTGGTCGCCTACGTCACCTGTTCGCCCCACCCGGACGAGACCGCCGCCGTGGTAGCTGGGGCCAGCGGTGTCGTGACGCTGCGCGCCGCCGACTATCTGCCGGAAGTGCCAAATTGTGCGTCCGGTGACTTCGTCCAGCTCTGGCCACACCGCCACGGCACCGACGCGATGTTCCTGGCGCTGCTTCGCCGCAGCACCTAGCCAGCCATCAACCGCTCGGCGAGCCCCACAGCTGCGCAGGCTGGACAGTTCTGGCCCGTCCTGGGACCTAGCGGTCCAGTTTGCGGACGGGTGGAGCGGGGCCCGGCGGCAGATAGGGTTTGGCCCGTGGGTATCCGAATCACGCCGAGCATCCTCAACGCCGAACTGGGCGGCCTCAACGCCGAGATCGCCCGGGTTCCGAGCGCCGATGGCGTCCATCTTGATGTCATGGACAACCATTTCGTGCCGAACCTGACCTTCGGGGTGCCGATGGTGGAGAGCATCCGGCGCAACACGACCAAGTTCCTGGACGTCCACCTGATGATCGCTCAGGCCGATCGCTGGGCACCTGCCTACGCCGAAGCGGGCGCCGAGTCGGTGACGTTCCACATCGAAGCCTCGGACGCGCCGGTGAAGCTCGCCCGCGAACTGCGCGGCCACGGTGCGCGCGCGTCCATGGCGCTGCGTCCCGCCACTCCGATCGAGCCCTACGAAGACCTCCTTGGAGAGCTCGACATGGTGCTGCTGATGACCGTGGAGCCTGGCTTCGGCGGCCAGAAGTTCCTCGACCTGGTGCTGCCCAAGATCCGACGGACGCGGAAGCTCTTGGACGCACGGGGCGGCGACATCTGGCTGCAGGTCGATGGGGGAGTGTCCGCAGAGACCATTGAGCGTTGCGTCGAAGCCGGCGCGGACACCTTCGTGGCAGGCTCGGCAGTGTTCAGCTCAGACGATCCGGACGCCGTGGTACGCGCGCTCAAGGCTCAGGCGGAGGGCGTGGCCAGCTGATTCTGCGGCCCGCCAGTCGGTGTGGGGTCGGCGGAGATCCCGGCCTTCGCCGGGATGACGGTAAGGGCTTGGGCTTACGGTGGGCGGCTTGGGCTGACAGTGGCGGCCTGGGGCGACAGTGATCCCTCGGGTGTAGCTCAGCCGCGGCGGCGATCCCGGCGACGCAGGTAGCGTTCGAACTCGGCTGCGATCGCATCGCCCGAAGGCGCCGGGGTGGCCTCGTCGCGACGCTCCTCCAGCGCGGCGATGTAGCCGGCGATGTCCGGATCGTCGGCCACCAGCTCGTTCACCTGCTCCACCCAGGACTCTGCCGCCTCCGGCAGCTCACCCGGGTCGAGCGGCAGGTTGAGCACGTCCTCGAGCCGGGTCATCAGGGCCAGCGTGGCTTTCGGATTCGGCGGCTCGGCAACGTAGTGCGGCACCGAGGCCCACATCGAGACCACCGGCATCCCGGCCACGGAGCACTCCTGTGACAGCACGCCGACGATGCCGGTTGGGCCTTCGTAGTCCGAGATCTCCAGCCCGAGTTCTGCGGCCAACTCGGCGTCGCTGGCAGTCCCGCTGACCGGCACCGGACGGGTGTGCGGCGCGTCGGTCAGCAGCGCGCCCAGCACCACCACCATCTCCGGCCGCACCGAGCGCAACAGCGACATCAGCCGGTTCAGGTACTCCTGCCAGCGATAGTTGGGCTCGGGGCCACCGATCAGGACCAGGTCACGTTCGGGCAGGTTGGCCACCAGCACCTCGGTGGTCGGCCACTCGATCGTCCGCTTGCCGTCGATCAGCCGGGTGGTGGGACGGTTCACCTGGAAGTCGTAGAACTCCTCCGGGTCGATCGCGAACTCGAGTTCGGCGCGGTAAGTGTCGACCAGATGATCGATCACGCCGCTCGCTGCGTCGCCGGCGTCGTTCCAGCCGCCGAAAGCCGCGATCACGGCTGGGTTGCGCAAACCCCTGAGCCCACGAGCCTCTGCCATGGCGACCACAATAGGCGGACTCGCCTATTCTGCTCCCCATGACCCGCGACTTGCGCTCGGCCCTGACCACCCGCGTCCTAGTGGCGGACGGTGGTATGGGCACGATGCTGCAGGGCTACGACCTGACCATGGACGATTTCCAGGGTCTGGAGGGCTGCAACGAGGTGCTGAACGTCACCCGTCCAGATGTTGTGGGGGCGATTCACGCCGCCTACCTGGACGCCGGTGCCGACCTGGTCGAAACCAACACGTTCGGGGCGAATCTCTCCGCCTTGGGCGAGTATGACGCCACCGAGCGGATCGCCGAACTTGCCGAAGCGGGCGCCCGAATCGCCCGCGCCGCTGCGGACGCGGCGAGCACCCCCGATCGTTCCCGCTATGTGCTCGGCAGCATCGGGCCGGGCACCAAGCTGCCCAGCCTCGGCCACCTGCCCTATGCGACCCTTCGGGACGCGTACCAGGTGCAGGCCGAGGCGATGCTCGCCGGTGGCATCGACGGGTTCCAGATCGAGACCAGCCAGGACCTGCTGCAGGCCAAGGCCGCGGTGAACGGCGCCCGGCGGGCTCGCGCTGCGCTCGGCGTCAATGTACCGATCTTCGTCAACGTGACCGTGGAAGCCTCCGGAACGATGCTGCTTGGCAGTGAGATCGGCGCTGCGCTGACCGCGCTCGAGCCACTGGAGATCGACGCCATCGGCCTCAACTGTGGCACTGGTCCGACCGAGATGAGCGAGCATCTGCGGCACCTGTCCCGGCACGCGCGGATCCCGTTGGTCTGCATGCCTAACGCCGGCCTGCCCGAGCTCACGCCGGACGGCGCCCGCTATCCGATGGGCCCCGAAGAGTTCGTCGGCTACGTGGCCCAGTACACCTCCGAGTTCGGCCTGGGGCTGGTGGGCGGCTGCTGCGGTACCACTCCGGCGCATATCGGCGCCCTCGCCGCAGCCGTGGCCGGGCGACCGCCCGCGCCGCGCGACCCCGTCCGCGTCTCGGCCGTTTCCTCGCTGTACAGCGAAGTGCCGCTGCGCCAGGAGCTCAGCTACCTCTCCATTGGCGAGCGCACGAACGCCAACGGTTCCAAGGCCTTCCGCGAGGCCATGCTGGCCGAGAACTGGGCCGATTGCCTCGACATCGCCAAACAGCAGAGCCGAGGCGGCGCCCATCTCCTCGATCTGTGCGTTGACTACGTCGGACGCGACGGTGCAGCCGACATGGCCGAACTCGCCTTCCGGCTCGGCACCGGCGTGTCCCTGCCGATCATGCTCGACTCCACCGAGCCCGCCGTGCTGCAGGCGGGTCTGGAGCGGCTCGGCGGACGCTGCGTGATCAACTCGGTGAACTTCGAGGACGGCGACGGGCCCGACTCTCGCTTCGCCAAGGCGATGCCGCTGGTGAAGGAGCACGGCACCGCGGTGGTGGCACTGACCATCGACGAGGAGGGCCAGGCCCGCACCGCCGAGTGGAAGGTGCGCGTCGCCGACCGCCTGATCGCCGACCTCACCACCAAGTGGGGGCTCGAGATCGGCGACATCATCGTCGACTGCCTCACCTTCCCGATCGCAACCGGACAGGAGGAGACCCGCCGGGACGCGCTCGAGACGATCGAGGCGATTCGTCAGGTCACCTCGAAATACCCGGGAATCCACACCACTCTGGGCGTTTCCAACGTCTCCTTCGGGCTCAACCCGGCCGCCCGACAGGTGCTCAACTCGGTATTCCTGCACGAATGCGTCGAGGCGGGCCTGGATTCCGGCATCGTCCCGGCCGCGCGGATCGTGCCGATCGCCCGCATCCCCGAAGAACAGCGGCAGGTAGCCGAAGACTTGGTCTACGACCGGCGCACCCCCGACTACGACCCGCTGACCAGATTCCTCGAACTGTTCGAGGGGGTAACCACCACCAGCACCAAGGAGGCCCGCGCAGCCGAACTGGCCGCGCTACCGGTCACCGAACGGCTCCAGCGGCGAATCGTGGACGGTGACGCCAAGGGCCTGGGCCACGATCTCGACGACGCGCTCGCTGCCAAGGACGCCCTCGCGATCATCAACGACGACCTCCTGGCCGGGATGAAGGTGGTCGGTGAGCTGTTCGGCTCGGGCCAGATGCAGCTGCCATTCGTCCTCCAGTCGGCCGAGGTGATGAAGATGGCGGTCGCGCACCTCGAACCGCACCTCGACAAGGCGGACGCGGCCGGCAAGGGCACCCTGGTGATCGCCACGGTGAAGGGCGACGTGCACGACATCGGCAAGAACCTGGTGGACATCATCCTCACCAACAACGGCTACACGGTGGTCAACCTCGGCATCAAGCAGCCGGTCAGTGCGATCATCGAAGCCGCCCTGGTGCACAACGCCGATGCGATCGGCATGTCCGGCCTGCTGGTGAAGTCGACCGTGGTGATGAAGGACAACCTGCTTGAACTGAACAATCGCGGGCTCGGCGGGTTCCCGGTGCTGCTCGGCGGTGCAGCGCTCACCCGGGCGTTCGTGGAGGAAGACCTCAACGACCTCTACCAGGGTGAGGTGCGCTATGCCCGCGACGCCTTCGAGGGGCTGGCATTGATGGAGAAGGTGATGGCGGTGAAGTCCGGCGTCCCCGGTGCCGCACTGCCCGAGCCACGCCGCCGCCGGGTGGTCGCCAAGCCGCGAGCGAACGACCCGGAGGCGGTTGATTCGACCGAACGCTCGGACGTCGCCCGCGATCAGGATGTGCCGACGCCGCCGTTCTGGGGCAGCCGTGTGGTGAAGGGCCTCAAGCTCGCCGAAGTCGCCGGCTGGCTGGACGAGCGCGCCACCTTCATGGGCCAGTGGGGGCTGCGCGGCAGCCCCGGCGGCCCGACCTACGAGGAACTCGTCGAGACCGAAGGCCGGCCACGGCTGCGACACTGGCTCGACCGCGTCCAGACCGAGGCACTCGCGGAACCGGCGGTCGTCTATGGCTACTGGCCCTGCCATTCCGAAGGCAACACACTGATCCTCGGCGACCCGGACGACCCGGCCCGAGAAGTCACCCGATTCATCTGGCCGCGGCAGTCCCGCGACCGGCGGCTCTGCCTGGCCGACTTCTTCCGGGACGCGGACGAGGCCGCCGAACGCGGCCCCGACGTGATCGCGCTGCAACTGGTGACCATGGGCTCGGCGGTCGCCCAGGCCACGACCAAGCTGTTCGAGGCGGACGCGTATCGCGACTACCTCGAATTGCACGGACTGTCGGTGCAACTCACCGAAGCCCTGGCCGAGTACTGGCACGCCCGTGTCCGCGCCGAACTGGGGCTCGGCGGCGACGGCGAGGTCGATGCCATGATCCGCGACCAGGCCTATCGCGGCTCGCGCTACTCCTTCGGCTACCCGGCCTGCCCCGACCTGGCCGATCGCGCGAAGCTGGTGACGTTGCTGCGTCCGGAGCGGATCGGGGTGACCTTGTCCGAGGAACTGCAGCTACACCCTGAGCAGTCGACGGACGCGATCGTCGTGCACCATCCGGAGGCCAAGTACTTCAATGCCCGCTGATCGCCTCCGCAAGCTGGCCACAGCCCTCGTCCTCGCCGTGGCGCTGGCCGGCTGCACGCCGACCGTTGTCGAGCCGACGCAGAGCCCGGCTGTGACGCCGACCGCGCGTCCGTTCACGCTGATCACGAGCGACCCGGTCACGACGGCTGACCCGGTGATCGCGGTCGGGGACACCGACTCGCTCCTGGTGAACAGCGTCTATCAACGGCTGATGCTCGTCCTGCCCGGCAGCGGGGAGTTGAAACCCGATCTGGCGACCGACTGCCTGTTCACGTCGGAGACGGTGTACGAGTGCACGCTGCCGGAGGAGTTGACCTTCCACAACGGCAACGTCCTCGACTCCTCCGACGTGAAGTTCAGCATCCAGCGCGCCCTGCGAATGGGTGCGGCCAACACATCCATCGGTTTGCTCTCGGCGCTCAAGCGAATCGAAACGCCGGACGCCCAGACGGTGAAGTTCTACCTCTCTTGGGCCGACAACCAGTTCGGCTACGCGCTGGCCGGGCAGGCTGCCAGCATCGTCGACGAGCAGGTCTACGACCCGGACGCGGCGCTGCCGCTCGATGTGCAGCCAGTGGGGTCTGGTCAGTTCCAGGTGTTCGAGATCGCCGCAGAGCAGGTCGACTTCACCAAGTTCGAAACCTACTTCGGGCCGCGCGCCGGCATCCTGGACGCAGTGCGTCTCCAGGTTGTGCCCGACTCGGTGGCCGCCGAAGCCGCGATCGCCGACGGGACCGCTGACGTGGTCTGGCGCAGCGTCGACGGTGCTGCGCTGCAGCGGCTGACCGACGAGATCGCCGCCAGTCCGGACAAGACCACAGCATCCGGCTTCACCTCCTACCACCTGCCCGGCGCCCGCGTCACGCAGCTGATCTGGAACGCCAACTCGAAGCTGCGCGAGAACAACGACCTGAGGCTGGGGGTAGCGAAGGCACTGCAGGGCGACCGCACGCTGGACTCGATCGTGCCGGTCGGGGTGGTCGACCATGCCGCATCCTTCGCGCTCGGCGGTCGGCCGAAGCTGCCGGAGCTAAAGGGGAAGCGGATCAAGCTCACGCTCGGGTACACCGCCACCGCCCCCGGTCACGCCGACCAGGCGCGGCTGCTGCGCGATCGCATCGAGAGCATGGACAAGGTGAGTGTTCGCCTGGTGACCACCGGTGATGCCGACCTGTGGTTGACCGACCGTCCGGCCTGGGTCAACAACGCCACCGGCTGGCTGCAGCGCTATCTCGCCGAACCGCTGGCCGGCAGCAGCGAGAAGCTGGACGAACTGGTGCAGCGGTCGCGCACCACAACCGGGGCCGCGCGGACGGTGGCCTTCACCGAGCTGCAGCAGCAGGCTGCGGCCGACAACACCGTGCTGCCGGTGTCGCAGGGGGATGGCATCCTGCTGCTCGGCAAGGGTGTCACCCTGGTGGGCGACGCCTTCGGCAGCGGGCAGCAACTAGGACTCTGGGGGATCAGCCATGCCTGAACTTGAGCCGCTCAGCGGCGTCCGCACGGGCGTGCTGCGTGCCGGAGAACGAATCACTCTCAGCGATCCCAAGGGACGTAGGCACTCAGTCGTGCTGGCGGACGGAGGCACCTTCCACACCACCAAGGGCGGGATCAGCCACGACGAGCTGATCGGACGTCCCGAGGGCAGCGTCGTGCACTCGGCCGGCGGTGTGGGCTATCTCGCTTTCCGCCCGCTGCTGGAGGAGTTCACCGTGACGATGCCGCGTGGCGCCGCCGTGGTGTACCCGAAGGACGCGGCGCACATTTTGGTTCAGACCGACATCTTCCCCGGCGCCCGGGTGCTGGAGGCCGGTGCCGGCTCGGGCGCGCTGAGCATCTTCATGCTCCGGGCCATCGGCCCGACCGGACGCCTGTACTCCTATGAGCGGCGCGCCGAGTTCGCGAAGATCGCCGAGCAGAACGTGACCAAGTTCTTCGGGGAGCCGCATCCGGCCTGGACGTTGCGGGTCGGCGACCTGGTCACGGACATCGGCGACGAGCCGATCGACCGGGCGGTGCTGGACATGCTGGCCCCCTGGGAGTGCATCGACGTGGTGGCGAACGTGCTGGTGGCCGGCGGTTTGCTGTGCTGCTACGTGGCTACCACCACGCAGTTGAGCCGCACCATGGAGACGCTGCGGGCGCACGGTGGGTTCACTGAGCCGTCGGCCCGGGAGTACTCGGCGCGGGAATGGCATGCCGAGGGCCTGGCGGTGCGTCCCGGTCACCAGACGTCCGGGCACACTGGGTTCCTGATCTTCACCCGCCGGTTGGCGCCTGGGGCGGTTGCCCCGCTGCGTCGCCGGCGTCCCGCTCCCGGGGCGTACGGGCCGGACTACTCCGGTCCGCGTCCGCGCGGCACTGAGACCGAGTCGGCGGATGCCTGAGCCAGCCGAACTGGCCCGTCGGCTAGAGGTAACCGAGCGTCGCCTCGCGGATGCTCGCTCGGACGCGCGCACCCTCGCCGCGACCAACCAGAAGCTCAACGCCACCCTGGTCACCGCCCGCGATGCATTGGACTCGCTGCGAGCCGAGGTGGCGGCGTTGGGCCAGCCGCCGAACACGTTCGGCTACGTGGTCGGCACCGGCGACGGCACGATCGACGTCGCGACCAACGGACGCTGGCTGCGCTGCGCCCTCAGCCCGGACCTGGCCGACCAACGTTTCGTCGTCGGCGACCGGGTCCTGCTCAACGAGGCTCAGCTGGTGGTTGGCATCGCCAACGAACCCGGGGTGGGGGAGACCGCCCGCCTGGTCTCCACCCTGCCTGAGTCACCCTTGCGACTGCTGGTCACCACGGCGACCGGCGAAGAGACGGTCGTGCTGGCGTCCACGAGCCTTAACCCAGCGGAACTCCGCCCGGGCACCCCGCTGCTGGTCGACCGGCGCGCCGGGCTGGCGCTCGTGGTCCTGCCGAACAACGAGGTGGCTGACCTGACGCTCGAGGACGTCCCGGACGTCAGCTATGCCGACATCGGCGGGCTCAGCGACCAGATCGAGCAGATCCGGGACGCCGTCGAACTGCCGTTCCGTCACCGGGAGTTGTTCGCCGAGTTCGGCCTGCGTCCGCCGAAGGGCGTGTTGCTGTACGGGCCGCCGGGCTGTGGCAAGACGATGATCGCGAAGGCTGTGGCGAACTCGGCGGGCAGCCACTTCCTGAACATCAAGGGTCCCGAACTGCTGAACAAGTACGTCGGGGAGACCGAACGCCAGATCCGCGCGATCTTCACCCGGGCGAAGGAGCACGCGACGTCCGGACGCCCAGTGATCGTGTTCTTCGACGAGATGGACGCCCTGTTCCGCACCCGTGGTAGCGGGGTCTCCTCGGACGTGGAGGCAACGGTCGTGCCGCAGTTGCTTGCCGAGATCGACGGTGTCGAGGACCTGGCGAATGTGATCGTGATCGGTGCCACGAACCGCGAGGACCTGATCGACCCGGCGATCCTGCGTCCCGGACGGCTGGACGTGAAGATCAAGCTCGACCGCCCCGATCGATCGGCCGCGGCGGAGATCCTGGCCCGTTATCTGACTGAAGCAACACCGCTGAATCCGGGTGAGGCCGCCCTTCGACAAGCTCAGGGATCGTTGGCTGGGACTCAGGGGTCGTTGGCTGAGCCTGTCGAAGCCCGCACCGACTTCCGCGAACAACTCATCGACGCGATCGTGGATCGCCTCTTCGCCCGCACGGACGCCAACCGCTTCATCGAGGTGACCTACGCCGGCGGCGATAAGGAGACGCTGTACGTGGGCGACTTCGTGTCCGGCGCGATGCTGGCCGGCGTGGTCGACCGGGCCAAGAAGGCCGCGATCAAGGAACTGATCAACGGCGGCGAGCGCGGCGTCCGGCTCGCCCACGTGGAAGCTGCCTGCGCCGCCGAAATCGGTGAGAACGAGGAGCTCCCGAACACCACCAACCCCGACGACTGGGCGCGAGTATCCGGCCGCAAGGGCGAGCGGATCGTCTTCCTGCGTACTCTGGTCGGCGCCCGGGCCCTGAACCCGTGACCAGTCGATCGACCACCTCGCCACCACCGTTCCGCTCGGTCTTCGGGATCGAAACCGAGTACGGCATCCACGCACCGACCGCTCCGGAAGTCCATCCCAGCGTGCTCAGCGCGGCCGTGGTCGGCGCCTACCCCGGCGTCGCGACCGGTAGCCAGCTGGATTGGGTCGAGCCGATCCCGATCGAGGATGCCCACAACCGCGTCCTAGCCAACGGGGCCCGGCTCTACGTGGATCACGCCCACCCCGAGTACAGCGGGCCGGAAGTCACCGCGGCCGCGGACGCAGTCGCCTACGACCTGGCCGGTGACGCTGCGGTGGTCGCTGGCGCCAAGGCCGCCTCGGCCCAGCTGGGTTTCGACATCGCGATCTACAAGAACAACACCGATTCGCACGGTGCCTCCTATGGCTGCCACGAGAACCATCTGCTGCCGCGCTCGGTGCCGTGGACGCGGATCGCGTCCGTCCTGCCCGCGTTCCTGGTCTCGCGGACGGTGCTGATCGGCGCCGGACGGGTGGGTCTCGGCCAGCACGGGGAGCGTGCCGGCTTTCAGCTCAGTCAGCGCGCGGACTTCTTCGAGACCCTCGAAGGCATTCAGACCACGAAGCGTCGCCCAATCCTGAACACCCGGGACGAGCCGCACGCGCCGCCGAGTCGGTATCGGCGCCTGCACGTCATCACCGCGGACGCGAATCGCAACCAGTTCGCCACCTGGCTGAAGGTGGGCAGCCTCGCCAGCTTGCTAGCGGCGCTCGTCCACGATGCGGTGCCGGTCATCACCCTCACCCATCCAGTCGCGGCGTTCCAAGCGATCAGTCACGACCCGTCCCTCACCCAGGCCGTTGAGACTTCGCAGGGACGGATGACCGCGCTCGACCTGCAGGAAGCGTTGCTGACCGCCGTCCTGACACACGCCGAACGTGCACCCGAGATGCACGAGGCGTCCGTCCTGGCGGGGTGGACGCAGACCCTGGCCGACCTGCGCACCGACCCGTCGAGCTGCGCGGACCGGCTGGATTGGGTGGCCAAATACGAGCTGATGCGGGCTTTCGCCGACCGGCACGACCTTTCTTGGGAAGACCTGCGGCTCGCCGCACTCGACCTGGCCTGGGCTCGACTGGACGCCCCCGGACCGTTCGATGCGCTGACCCGCGCGGGACATCAACGGGCCGTGGTGAGCCCGGCCGACGTCGCCGGTGCGAGTGCTTCGCCACCCGCCGATACCCGGGCCTGGCTGCGGGGGACGCTCGTCGGTCGCATCCCCGATCGCGTGCTGGCTGCTTCCTGGGACTCGATGACGGTGCTGGACGCCCACGGTTCGCGCCGGCACCTTAATCTGGCCGAACCGCTGCGGCACACCAGGGCGGAGGTCGGCGAGCCGACGGACGCGGCAACGGTGTCGGCACTGCTGCGTCAGTTGGGGTGAGTAGGCTGTGCGCTCGACGAGTCAGGAGGACTGGTGACCGAGCGAGTGCATGCCGAACAGGTGCGAGCGCGTACCGAAGACACGGTTGAGGAGACCGTGAAGACTTCGCGTGCCATCGACTATTCGGCAGTGCTCGACGAGATCGACGCAGTGCTGGAAGCGGACGCCGAGGAGTACGTCCGCTCATTCGTGCAGAAGGGCGGGCAGTGAACGCCCCGGTGCTGTCGCCCGCGCTGGTCATCGGAACCGGACTGGTTGGCGCCTCGGTTGCGCACGCGCTCACCCGGGCCGGGGTGACCGTCCACCTGTCGGACGCGGTGACCAGCCACGCTCGGGTGGCGGCTTCGCGCGGTGCCGGCACGACTACGCCGCCGGTGGCTGCTGACGTGCAGTTGGTCGTGGTCGCGGTGCCTCCACACGCCTTGGCGAAGGTGATTGCGAAGTCGCTGCGGACCTTCCCCAACGCGACCGTGACCGACGTCGGCTCGGTTAAGGGCACGGTGCTGGCCGCGCTTCGGGCAACGGACGCCGATCTATCGCGCTATGTCGGCTCACACCCGATGGCGGGGTCGCAGCGCGTCGGTCCGCTGACCGCGAACGCGGACCTGTTCATTGATCGCACCTGGGTGGTGACCCCGCACGACACGTCGGCTGCGCACGCCGTGCTGGCGGTGCAGGAACTCGCGACGCTCTGTGGCGCGCGCCGGGTGACGATGGGCGCAGCCCACCACGACGAGGCGGTCGCCCAGGTTTCGCACCTGCCGCACCTCATGTCGGTGCTGGTTGCCGGGACGCTGACCAGGCTGCCCGCCGAGCACCTTCGGCTGGCCGGACAGGGGGTGCGGGACGTGACCCGCATCGCCGGTTCGGACCCGAAACTGTGGCAGCAGATCATCGGCGCCAACTCGGCAGCGATCCGGCGCGAGCTGGTGGAGATCCAGGCCGAACTGGCCGACATGCTGGCTGCGCTGGACGCGGGGGACCTCGCCGAGGTGCTGGAACGCGGCCTGGCCGGCACGAAGGCACTGCCGGGTAAGCATGGCCTCAGCCCCACCAACTATGCGCAGGTGGTCGTGGAGATCCCGGACGCCCCCGGCGCGCTGGCGCGGTTGTTCCGCGACATCGAGTTGGCCGGAGTGAACGTGGAGGACGTCTCCATCGACCACGACCTGGAGCGCGAGGTCGGCTACCTGTCGGTGGACGTTGCCCCCGATCGGGCGCCAGGCCTGGCCGAAGCCATGACTGCAGCCGGCTGGACCGTCCGCGACCGCGAGCCCCAGCCATGACCGCTATTTCGAAGGAGACAACATGACCGAACGCCTGGTGATCGCCATCGACGGCCCGAGCGGCTCGGGTAAGTCGTCCACGGCGAAGGGCGTAGCGTCCGCCCTCGGATTGGCTTACCTCGACACCGGCGCGATGTACCGCGCGGTGACCTGCGCCTACCTGGACGCAGGCGTGACGCCGGCCAACGAGGCCGGCGTGATCGATGCGACCACGTCCGCACGTTTGGAGATCAGCACGGACGCGTCCGACCAGTGGGTACGGGTGAATGGCGCGGACGTGACCCAGCGAATCCGCGAGCCGGAGATCTCGGCGAACGTGAGCGCCGTCTCGACGGTCGCGGCGTGCCGTGCCGACCTGGTGGCGCGGCAGCGGGCGATCATCGACGCCGCCGAGGTGGGCATCGTCGCCGAGGGACGGGACATCACCACGGTCGTGGCGCCGGACGCGCATGTCCGCCTGCTGCTGACTGCCGATCCGGAGGCGCGAATGGCCCGCCGCAAGGCCGAACTGGGCGAGAAGGTGGACGACACCCAGCTGGCCGACCAGATCCTGCGCCGCGACTCCGACGACTCCAAGCTGGTGAACTTCACCACGGCCGCCGACGGTGTCACCCATCTGGACAGCACGTTCCTCGACCTGGAGGAAACGATCCAGGCGGTTCTCGACCTGGTCCGCCGCACGATCAACGCTTAACCGGGGCGAGCCCGGAGTGCCCCAAAACGGTTTCTGAGCCCTGTCTCACAAACGGTCCCTGAGCCTGTCCCACCCCCATCCCGGCGAAGGCCGGGATCTCTTCAGCGCGATCGACGCAGTCCGGCTGAGCAACCAGCGCGTTCCCGAAACGGTCCCTGAGGGCGAGCGCCAGCGAGCGCCCACGTTAGGCCGCTGAGACCCCGCGAAATCCGTCCGCCCGAAGAACTGCGGTAGCCTGATGGGTCGCACCAGAAGGGACTCCGAATGACCGAACTGAACGAGCCGGACGCAGTTAAGCCTGTCGTCGCGGTCGTCGGCCGTCCCAACGTGGGCAAGTCGATGCTGGTGAACCGGATCATCGGCCGCCGCGAGGCGGTCGTGCAGGACCTGCCCGGCGTGACCCGTGACCGGGTGAGCTACGACGCCGAGTGGAACGGACGCGAGTTCGTGATCGTCGACACCGGCGGCTGGGCGCCGGACGCGAAGGGCATGGCCGCGCAGATCGCGGAGCAGGCCGAACTGGCGATCGCCGCGTCCGATGTGGTGCTGTTCGTGGTGGACGCGACGGTCGGCACGCAGGATGTGGACGAGGCCGTGGTGGAGGTGCTCAGGCGCAGCAAGAAGCCAGTGGTGCTGGCCGCGAACAAGGTGGACGACACGCGCCAGGAAGCGGACGCCGCCGGCATGTGGAACCTGGGGCTGGGGGAGCCGCACCCGGTGTCGGCGATGCACGGGCGCGGGACGGGCGATCTGCTGGACGCGCTGCTGGAGGTGTTGCCGGACGCACCGCGGATGGGCGAGCCGGAGGTCGGCGGACCGCGTCGGGTGGCGATCATCGGGCGTCCGAACGTGGGGAAGTCGTCGCTGCTGAACCAGGTGGCGAACTCGCGGCGCGCGGTGGTCGACAATGTGGCGGGAACGACGGTCGACCCCGTGGACGAGCTGGTCGAGGTCGGGGGAGTGATCTACCGGTTCATCGACACGGCGGGGCTGCGGCGCCGGGTGAAGGAAGCGTCGGGGCACGAGTACTACGCGTCGTTGCGGACGCAGGGGGCGATTGAGCGCGCCGAGGTTTGCGTGGTGGTGCTGGATTCGTCCGAGACGATCAGCGACCAGGACCTGCGGATCCTGACGATGGTCGAGGAGGCCGGCAAGGCCCTGGTGATCGCGTACAACAAGTGGGATTTGACCGACGAGGAGCGGCGGCACTACTTGAGCCGCGAGATCGAGCAGGACATCCGGGCGTTCGCGTGGGCGCCGAGCGTGAACATCTCGGCGCTGACCGGTCGTAATGTGGACAAGCTGTCCAAGGCGATCGAGGAAGCGCTGGAAGGTTGGGAGACCCGGGTGTCGACCGGCAAGCTGAACGCGTTCCTTGGCCGGCTGGCGGCCGCGCATCCGCACCCGGTGCGCGGTGGAAAGCAGCCACGGATCCTGTTCGGGACGCAGGCGCACAACTGTCCGCCGACGTTCGCGCTGTTCACCTCCGGGCAGTTCGACCCGCAGTACGTCCGCTTCGTGGAGCGCCGCCTGCGCGAGGACTTCGGCTTCCGAGGTTCGCCTGTTCACGTGGAAGTACGAGCCCGAGAGAAGCGCAAGAAC
Organism: Actinomycetes bacterium; assembly: GCA_029778515.1. Next base: position 926 of record JAKOQD010000333.1, on the reverse strand, counting down.
CGCTGACCCTTGTTCACTGTCATCCCGGTGTAGGCCGGGATCTCAGCCGGGCCTACACCTTCTCCGTCATCCCGGCGTAGGCCGGGATCTCTCAGCGCAACCGGTGGATCTGGGCCGAGGATCGTCACGAGCGGCCGACGCCTCCGAACGCTGTTCGAACTCCCACTTGATCGACCCTGCCCGACACCCTCAGACCGTCCGCGGCACCTTCCCGAAGGCCTGCAGCACGCGACACATGAGCTTGTGCCCGCCGTCCGCGGCAGGGTCGAACATCAGCGGACAGCCGCCCTCGATCACGGTGATGCCGTGCGCGCGTCCCCAAGCGGCGGCGTCGGCGTCCACGCTGCCTGCGTCCATCGAGCGATGCATCCAGACCCGGGTGATGCCGAGCGCCGCTGCTTGCTCCATGGTCGCTTGCGCGTGCTCGGGACGCGTGCCGATGACGACCGCCTCCACCCCTCCGGGTACCGAGGCCAAGTCCGGGTAGGCGGACACTCCGGCAACGGATTCAGCGTTCGGGTTGATGGGGAAGACGTCGAAACCCCGCTCCACGAGCCGCTGGTGGACGACATTGCTGCCTCACCTCTTCCGGTGGACGCGGACCGCGCCCGGGTCGATGAACATCATCGTGGGGTGAGTTCCACCGTAGCGAATGCCGAGGTTGTGGCCGTCGCCGGGATCGGCGGGGCTGGTCGGGTCGCGCACCGGTTGCACCGCAGAGACCGCGCCGGACGCGCTCACGCTGATCAGTCCAGCCACGGTCTGGTTGGTGTCCGGGGTGAGTTCGACGAAACCAACGATCAGCACCCACAAGCGGCCGTTAGCGCTCATCACGGCTTGAACACTCGGATGAACGGTCTTGTCCGCCAGCCCGGACGCCTTCAGGTCGAGCCGAAGGTTCACTTCGGGACGAAGTACCCGAAGGT
>JAKOQD010000332.1 GCA_029778515.1 Actinomycetes bacterium | reverse complement strand
CTAGCCCGCCACCAACGGTTCCTGAAGAACCGCCGGGTGCGGAACCAACCCGGCGGAACAGTTTCCGCCGCCACAGACTGTGGCTGAGCCCACCGTCCGCGGTGGGCGATGCCACAGTCAACCAGGCCTCTGGAGGCTGGACGGCAGCCTTGACCAGGTGATCGCCCGCCACCGGTGGCGACTTCCAGACGACCGTTAGGATCACGCGATGGTCGAACCCAAGACGAAACCGACGGACGCCGACGTGGGCGCGTTCCTCGAAGCGGCAACACCAGCCAAGCGCCGCGCCGACGGGCTGACGCTCGCCGAGATCTTTGGTGCGGTCACCGGAGTGGAGCCGCTGCTGTGGGGGCCGACGATGATCGGCTACGGCACCTACCGCTACGTCTCGCCCGTGAATCCACGCAATCGCGGCGATTGGCCCAAGACCGGGTTTTCGCCACGAAAGGCGCAGTTGTCGCTGTACGGGTTGAAGGATCTGCCGGCGGGTGCGGAGTTGCTGCCGAAACTGGGCAAGTACACCGAAGGCGCCGGCTGCGTGTACGTCCGCAGGCTTGAGGACATCGATCTGGACATCTTGCGGGAACTGATTGCGATTGCTTGGTCGCGGGCGGACGACCCCGATCCGGTGTAGGCAACCAGAGCGGGCGGGTATGGCGACCCCACAGCCTCCACAGCATGTGTCCGATAACTTGCATTATGTCACTTTGGACTCCTCACGCCTGCCCCACGCGCGCATTCGCCAGCAACTTGGCCGTGTCGTTACTATCGGCCGCCCGCTACGGCTAGGCTGGTCGGCGATCCACCCCCCAGGAGCTCCCATGAACCGGCTGTTCGCCTGGTTCGATCGCCTGATCGAGGCCGACCAGCGCTATGCGTGCGGCGTCTGCGACGACCGCTTCAATGATCTCGCTCTTGCTGCCGACCACGTCCTGCACTGCCACCCAGAGTTCCGTGCGGTCGCGCTCTATGACGGCACCGAGGCCGAACCGATCTCGGCCGTGCAGCCCGCCTTCTCGCGCTGAGCCAGACAGTTGCGCACTTAAGGCTGAAGGCTTAACATCGAGGAATGAAGTCAAACGCCTTCATGTTCGCTCTCGTCGCCGATCAGGTGTCCAGCCGTCTCGGTCCCGACCGGGTGCCGCTTGCTCTGGCTGCCCTGTCACCCACAGCAATGGCGCTACCGTTCGAGCGCACCGCGGGTGACGAACTACAGGGACTCTGCAACGAGCCCGCCGCCGTCACGACAGCGGTCAGCCAACTGACCCGGCTGGGCGACTGGCGGATCGGCATCGGCGTCGGACCAGTTGCGTCACCCCTGCCTGACTCCACGCGAGCTGCTCGTGGGCCCGCCTACGTCGCTGCCCGAACGGCCATCGAGCGGGCGCGCCGCTCCCCCGTCCAACTCGCCCTCGCGCTGACCGAGCATGTCAGTGCGGCTGACTACCCTGAACTGACGGACGCCACCACGGACGCCGAGACCGCGCTCTGGCTGTGGCGGTCGACGCTATCGCGCCGCAGCACCGAAGGATGGGAGTTGATGGATCTGCTCGACCAGGGCCTCACCAAGGCCGACGCTGCTGCCCAACTCGGCATCAGCCCGTCTGCGGTGAGCCAACGCCTCGGTCGCGCAGCGGCGGTCGAGGACGCTCGGGGAGCCGCCCTCGCCACCCGGCTCCTGGCGCGCGTGCAGGAACTCGGCGGAACGGTGCAGCCATGAGCCCGATTCTGGCGATCACGCTGAAGGCGCTCGTGGTGATCGCGATCGGCTTGGTCGCCGTTCTCGTCGGCAGCCCGGTGGTCACCGCCGTCTTCCGCCGCGCGGATCCTCCGCCGGAGGTCACCGGTTCTGGCGGCGATCAGGAGCCCGCAGACCCGGACGCGGACGCACCCGGCATTCGGTCGGCCGCGAGCACTCTGCGCGGCGGCCGCTGGATCGGCATGCTGGAACGCTTGGCCGTCTACGCCGCGATCCTCACCGGCTTCCCCGAAGGCATCGCCGTGGTGCTCGCGATCAAGGGCCTCGCCCGCTACCCCGAACTCAAGGCGACCTCGAGCGGAGCCGCCGAACGATTCATCATCGGCACCTTCGCCAGCGTCCTGTTCGCAGCCGCCTGCGCCGGACTCGCCTGGTGGCTGATCCGGCTGTGGTGAGCCAGGCCCTGGCGGACGCCTGGCGCTCGCTGCTTCCGGAAGCCCTCGGCCTCGGCACCGAGCTCCTCGAACGCTGGTCGGAGCCGCACCGCAACTATCACGCACTCCCCCATCTCGCGCATGCGCTCGACTCGCTTCGCCGGGTGGGCGGCGGCAGCCCGACCGAGCAGCTCGCGGTCTGGTTCCACGACGCGGTGTACACCGGGACTCCGGGTACGGACGAAGAAGCTTCGGCCGAGTTGGCCGCGGCGCGACTACCGCTCTCCGGGCTCCCGCCAGCGGCTGTGGACGAGGTCGTCCGCCTCATCCTCGTCACGATCGACCACTCCCCCGCTTCCGGCGATCTGCCCGGTGCCCGCGTCAGCGACGCCGATTTCGCCATTCTGGGCTCAACGTCGCCACGTTATCTAGCCTCGGTGGCTGCGCTACGCGCCGAGTCGCCCCGCCTTGACGCGCAATTCTGGCGAGCTGGGCGTCGCGAGCGGGTCGTCGAACTACTCGGCCGGGATTTCCTTTTCTACACCGATTTCGGACGCGCCAGGTGGGAACCTCTGGCCCGCGCCAATCTCAACGTCGAACTGACCGCGCTCGCGGATTCCGTCCGCTGACCTGGAGAGATCGACCGCGTACAGCAGGGCCGATCCAGTCACGCTGACGCCGGGAAACCAGATATCCCGGGCCACCAGTCCGAACCCAAACCGGGCGTGCGGATCGATGGAGGCCGGATTCTGTCGGAGACGAAGTACCACACCCGCCCAGTACGTCCGCTCAGCCAGCGCAGCCGCGCCTCGGTCAGCCGGGAGGCGACCCCGCGGCGGCGAGAGGGCCGATCGACGATCACCCCGGTCAGGTACCAGCCGTCCGGCACCGCGGCGTCAGGCTTCAAAGTGCGTGGGGTGAGTCGTCGGGCCGAGCCATAGCCGACCACCTGCGTCTCGACCAGCGCCACCAACGTCACCTGATCCGGCGCGGTCGGCGCCTTCTCGAGCCGGCTGCGCCAGGCGTCGGAGTGTCCACCCTCGCGCTGCAACACAATCTCCACGCATCGCGCGATCTGCTCGGTAGCGAGGTCGACCACCGCCACCTGGATGGGTTGTTCGCCGCGACCGGGAGAGTACGGGGCGAACAAGAAACTAACTTGGAGACCCTACCTACCCAACCTGGGGATCAGCACCGGCGTGCGCCGCTTGTAGTCTTCGTAGTCACTCTGCCCGCCCCACTTCGCGTCGGCCCTGACTTCCAGCAGCGGAATCCCGCTGATCCGGGTCAACAGAACCGTCACGAACACGGGAGAGATCAGCCCAACCCACTGCCAGCCGGTGAAGGTGGGCAACGCCAGCAGCGCCATCCCGAGCCAGAGCACGAT
>JAKOQD010000056.1 GCA_029778515.1 Actinomycetes bacterium | reverse complement strand
TGAACTGCTCACCGGCCAGCTTGGGCAGGGAGCCTTCGAACCGCACCGACCCGCCCTGCCGCCAGAACCGCAGCGACCGGTTACGGTGCGCGGCTTCGGCCTCACGCTGCAGCTTGGTTTCGAGTAGCTCGTCAGCATCAGCCGGGGCGACCTTCGCCAACACCTGCGCGGCGGCCTTGCCCAACGCATCCGAATCCATACAGTCGGCCAGGCTCACCAGCAACGTCTCGGCCTGCGCCTGCTGCTGGTCGTTCAGCTGAGCAGCCAGACCATCGAGCATGGTGTTGATCGCCCGTACCTGCCCAGTGCTCACTCTGCCAGCGACAGCGGCCTCGCCCAGCACTGGGTGCGCAGCCAGCTCACTGGCGCGGTGCAACGCGCCGGCAGCTTCACGTTTGGTCAAGTTCTGATCGATCGCCAGCCACGTCGAAGTGGGCGTACCGACGGTTCGCTCCGAGGCGTGCACGGCATCAGCTTCGGCCAGCAATAGCGACGCCAGCGCATCCAACCGGCCGGTCAGGCTCCGGGCAGTCCTGGCCGCGCGGAGACGGGCTTCGGGAGCGAGTCGAGCACGGTTGGGGTCGATCGAGCCCAGGGCAGCACCAATCTGAGCCAGTGCCAACTCCACTGGCACCACGCCTACCTGCTCGTCCATGACCACCAGCTAATCGGGCGGCTCTGACAGTTTTCGTCCAGAACAGCCCTATCCGGCCACCGCCCGAGGATTCTCAGGCAAATATCAGGAATCGCGGTGGATATCCGTGACTGCCGGCTCGTTCCTCGCGGGCTTCCTCAGGGGCCGATGATGGTGGCGGCAGCCCAGCTCAGCGTCCGCGCCCGATGAAGTGGTCCATGGTGTGGTTGATACCGAACAGGTCCATCACGACGTCGAAGGCCCGTACCGGCAGGACTCGCAGGGCCGGCACCACCCGAGCCAGCGGTGGTAGCACCAGCTGCTGCCGTCCGGACGCGATCGCGTCCAGGATCTGGGTGGCCACTTTGGCTTCCTTCAGGATCGGCAGCAGTAGCGGCACCCGCGTCCGCACCCCTGCGAACATGCCGGTGTCGATGTAGTAGGGCGCGACTACCAGCGTGCTGACCTGCGACCCGGACGCGCGCAGTTCGGCGCGGAGCGACTCGGTGAAGCCGATCGCCGCCCACTTGCTGGCCGAATAGTCGGTCTGCCGGGCCACGCCGACCAGCCCAGCGGCGCTGGCGAGCGTCACGATCGTGCCGCGATCACGGTCGAGCATGCCGGGCAGAAATGCCCGCGTGGTCCAATAGCCGGCCAGGGTGTTCACCTCGAACGTCCTGCGGATCGCAGCCTCGGACGCGTCCAGCAGCGACTTGCCGCTGACGATCCCCGCGCAGTTCACGAGCACGTCGATCGCGCCGGCGGCAGCGGCCGCGGCATCGACCGCTGCGGTGTCCGTGACGTCCACGCGCTGGGACGTGCCGCCGGTGATCTCGGTGGTGGCTGCGGCAGCGGCCGCGTCCAGGTCCCACACCTCGACGTGCGCGCCGCGAGCCGCAGCCTGCAGCGCCAGCTGGCGGCCCAGCCCACTGCCGCCGCCGGTGATCAGGAACCGGGCTCCATCGAGTTGCATCTCAGCCTCCAAGCCGGTTGAGCAACCGGATCGCAGTGGTCATCACGTTCGCGTAGGTCTCGTTGCCCACGTTCTGCGGCGGCGCGATCGGGTGCAGCCGCTGTCGACTGACCGTCTGCGGCTCGGTGTACTTGAACAGACCATGACTGCCGTGCCGACGGCCCATGCCCGACTCGCCCATGCCGCCCATCGGCGCGGCGTGCGAGCCCCAGGTGGCGGCGAAGCCCTCATTGATGTTCACGGTGCCGGCCTTGATCCGCCCGGCGATCGCCTCGCCGTGGGCCGACCAGATGCTGGCGTTGAGTCCGTAGCGGGTGTCGTTGGCCGCGCGGATGGCGGCTTCCTCGGACTCGACGCGGTAGAGCGCCAGCACCGGGCCGAAGGTCTCCTCGCGGCACAGCGTCATCTCTTCGGTGACGTCGGTGAGGATGGTCGGCTCGTACATGAGCGGTCCGAGGTCGGGCCGCGCGCGGCCGCCGGCCAGCACGGTCGCGCCCTTGGCGATCGCGTCCTCGACGTGCGCGGTCACCGCGGCGAACTGCTTGGCCGAGGCGAGCGAGCCGACGTCGGTCTGCCAGTCGTAGCCGGCGCCCAGCCGCAGTCCCACGGTGCTGCGGACGAGCTGCGCCACGAACTCGTCGTAGACCTCGCCGACCACATAGGCCCGCTCGATGCCCACGCAGACCTGGCCGGTGTTGGCGAAGGCTGCGCGGACGGTGCCCGCCACGGCCGCCGGCACGTTCGCGTCCGCGAGTACCAGTAGGGGATTCTTGCCACCTAGTTCGCCCGAGAAGCCAATCAGGCGCTCGGCGCACGCGACGGCGAGCTGGCGTCCGACGCTGGTGGAGCCGGTGAACATCAGGTGGTCGACGCCTGCCACCATTGCCGGTCCGAGCTCGGCACCTGAGCCGGGCAGCACCTGGAACAGTCCGTCCGGCAGCCCGGCGGCCTCTAGCAACTCGGCCAGCAGGAGCGCGGTGAACGGGGTCTGCGAGTCGGGCTTGAAGATCACCGCGTTGCCGGCGAGCAGAGCCTGCGCAGAATCGGTGGCCGGCAGGTTGAACGGGTAGTTCCATGGGTTGATGATGCCCACGACGCCGACCGGACGATGATGCTCGAAAGTGCGGGTGAGTAGGGGGATCGCGCCGCCACGGCGCACCGGACGCAGCAGCCGCGGCGACCTGCTGGCAAAGACCCTGACGCCGCGACCCGCGTCCATCACCTCTTCGAAAGCGCTCAGCCGGGACTTGCCGGTCTCGGCCTGGATGACGTCGAGGATCCGGTCACGCTCGGCAAAGACCAGCCGGGCCAGCCGGGTGAACACCTGGGCGCGCTCGCTCGGGGGAACGTCCGCCCAAGCCACTTGGGCCTGGCGGGCCCTGGCGATGGCCGCCGGTACCTCCGCCGCCGGAGTGGCCGGGATGGTGCCGTACACGCTGCCGTCGAACGGACGGATGACCTCGAACTGCATGCCGTCACAGTAGGGGACTGGCGTCCGCCTTCCCAGGTTCGGGTCAGGGGCGCCACCCGTCCGACCCCGTCCGCACCCTGGGAGTGCTGCCGCGGACGGGTCGCCGCAATAGGCTGCAAGCATGTCTGCAAATGATCAGGAACCCACCGTCGTTGAGCCGATCGAGGATGCTGAAGTGATCGAGGACGTCACCCCCACCGAGCCCGTGCTCATCTCCAGCCAGCTCGCGCCGAAGCTCACGCTCGACGACACCGAACCGGGCGCTGCCGCGGTGGTCGAACTGGACGCAGTGGAAGCCACCGAGCCCGCCGCACCGGAGGCCCCGGCCGAGCACAGTCTCGACCTGCCCGATGCCGAGGCTCCGTCGCTGCCGGAGCCACCCACGTTCGACGAACCGGCCTACGTGGCGCCGACCTTCCCGGACCAGCCGAGCTACAGTCCGCCGTACGCCCAGCCAGTTCCGCCGCAGGCGCCTTACGCCCAGCCGACGTACCAGCAAGCCCCGTACGCGCAGCCGAATCAGCAGCCGAACTCGGCGTATGCGCCGAACTCGGCGTATGCGCCGAACCCGGCTTACGGGCTCCAGCCGCAGTACCCGCAGTCGTCGCTGAACCCGAGCGAGGAGCAGACCTGGGCCACAGCGGCGCACTGGTCGGCGCTGGTGGCCAGCTTCGTAGGCCTCGGTTTCCTCGGCCCGCTGCTGATCCTGCTGATCCAGGGCCAGAAGAGCCCGCGGGTACGGGCGAACGCGGTCGAGTCGCTGAACTTCGAGATCACCTACGTCATCGGGATGATCGCGAGCGTGCTACTGATGCTGGTCGTGGTCGGTTTCGTCACGATCATCGTCTTCCCGCTGCTGTGGCTGGTCTTCCGGATCGTGGCTAGCGTCCAGACCGCCAACGGCCAGGACTACCGCTACCCGCTGAACATCCGCCTGGTGAAGTGAGGTCGGGCAGCCCGTCCGATCGAAGGTAGAGTTTGGCCCGTGCTGAGCCCGGGCGACGACTGGACTGACGACCCGGGTCCAAGGGACGCCTGCGGCGTCTTCGGTGTTTGGGCGCCGGGCGAGGAAGTGGCCAAACTCACCTACTTCGGGCTGTACGCGCTGCAGCACCGCGGCCAGGAGTCCGCGGGCATGGCGGTCAGTAACGGCGAGCGGATCATGGTCTTCAAGGACATGGGCCTGGTCTCGCAGGTCTTCGACGAGCCCACCCTCTCGTCCCTGATCGGCTTCGTATCGGTCGGGCATTGCCGCTACTCGACCACCGGTTCGAGCACCTGGAGCAACGCCCAACCCACCTTCCGGGGCACCACGGACGGGGGGCTCGCCCTCGCGCACAACGGCAACCTCACCAACACCGACGAGCTCGAAGCCTGGCTGGCCACGTCCGTCGAAGAATCGGACGTGCCGCACAAGGACCGTATGGACTCCACGTCCGACACCGCGCTGGTCACCGCGCTGATGGCCGTCTACGCGGACGAGGGCCTCAAAGCCGCCGCGCTGAAGGTGCTGCCGCGGCTCGAAGGCGCCTTCTGCCTGGTCTTCAGCAACGAGCGCACTCTCTTCGCAGCCCGCGATCCGCAGGGAATCCACCCATTGGTGCTCGGACGCCTGGAGCGCGGCTGGGTGGTCGCGTCCGAGACCGCAGCGCTGGACATCATTGGCGCCACCTTCATCCGCGAGGTTGAGCCGGGCGAGCTGGTCTCGATCGACGAGTCCGGCCTGAGCAGCTCGCGGTTCGCCACGGCCGACCCCAAGGGCTGCCTGTTCGAGTACGTCTACCTGGCTCGCCCGGACACCCTGATCTCTGGCCGCAGGGTACACGCCGTCCGCGTCGAGATCGGTCGGACGCTCGCCATGGAAGCCCCGGTGGACGCCGACCTGGTGATTCCCACGCCCGAATCCGGGACGCCGTCCGCGATCGGCTACGCGGAGGCGTCCGGCATTCCGTACGGGCTGGGCCTGGTGAAGAACTCCTATGTCGGCCGGACGTTCATCCAACCGTCCCAGACCATCCGGCAGCTCGGCATCCGGCTGAAGCTGAACCCGATCCGCGACGTGATCGAGGGCAAGCGGCTGGTCGTGGTGGACGACTCGATCGTCCGCGGCAACACCCAGCGCGCCCTGGTCAAGATGCTGCGCGAAGCTGGGGCAGTCGAGGTGCACGTGCGCATCTCGTCCCCGCCGGTGCAGTGGCCGTGCTTCTACGGGATCGACTTCGCCACCCGCGCCGAGCTGATCGCCCCCGGGCTGACGGTCGACGAGATCTGCCGCTCGCTGGGCGCAGACTCGCTGGGCTACATCAGCCTGGAAGGGCTCACCGCTTCGACCGGCATCGCCGGCAAGCGGCTTTGCCGGGCCTGTTTCGACGGTGATTATCCAGTGCCGATCCCGGCTGTCCGGGCTCGCCAGATGGGATTGGAGCGGAAGTTTGGCTGAGCAGAGCGCGTACGCCGCCGCGGGCGTCGACATCGAGGCCGGTGACCGGGCCGTCGAGCTGATGAAGGCCTCGGTCGCGGCGTCCCACCGTCCCGAGGTGCTCGGCGGGCTGGGTGGTTTCGCCGGCTTCTTCGACGCGTCCGCGCTGGCCGCGTACCGGCGTCCGGTGCTGGCCACGTCCACGGACGGGGTGGGCACCAAGGTCGCGATCGCGAGAGCGATGGGCGTCTACGACACGATCGGCTACGACCTGATCGGCATGCTCGTGGACGACCTGGTGGTCACCGGCGCCGAGCCGCTGTTCGTCACCGACTACATCGCCTGCGGCAAGGTCTTTCCCGAGCGGATCGCGGCGATCGTCGGCGGCATCGCGGCTGCCTGCAAGGACGCCGGAGCAGCACTGCTGGGTGGCGAGACGGCCGAGCATCCCGGCTTGATGTCTCCAGAGGACTTCGACGTGGCCGGCGCTACCACCGGCGTGGTCGAGTACGACTCGATCCTCGGCGCGAGCCGGGTCCAGCCAGGGGACGTGGTGCTGGCGCTGGCATCGTCGGGGCTGCACTCCAACGGGTATTCGCTGGTGCGGCACGTGTTCGCGTCCGCTTCGTGGGGCCTGGAGCGGGTTGTGCCCGAACTCGGCCGGACGCTGGGCGAAGAGTTACTCACGCCCACCCGGGTGTACGCGCGCGACCTGCTGGACATCATCCGCGCCACCGAGGTGCATTCGATCAGCCACATCACCGGCGGCGGGCTGGCCAACAACCTGGTCCGGGTGCTGCCGGACGGGATCGGCGTCGACCTCGACCGGGTCACCTGGACCCCGCCGGCGATCTTCGATCTGGTGCAGTCGGTGGGCGGGATTTCGCAGCCCGACATCGAGGCCACCCTGAACATGGGCGTCGGCATGGCGCTGGTGCTGCCGGAGGCTTCGGTGGCGTCCGCACAGGCGGTGGCGAGCGCTGCCGGGATCAATTCCTGGGTGATGGGCGCGGCCGTCGCCGAGCCGGACGCGCCGGCCCGGGTCACCCTGCACGGAGCTCACGCCGCGGGCTGAGCCGCCGTCTTTGCCAGGGTGCGCGGATTAGGTACCCTTGGCCTCACGACGACACTTGAAACATGAAGCGGCTCCGACCGCTGAGAACAGGCGAGGGGGCTGACCCGACCATATGGGGCGCGGCCGTGCAAAAGCGAAGCAGACCAAGGTCGCTCGCGATCTGAAATACCGTTCCTACTCCACCGACTTCGGGTCGCTGGAGCGCGAGTTGCGGGGTGGTGAGTCCGACGACCCGGTCGCCGAGCTGGCCATCGAGGTTGAGGACGACCAGTACGGTGACCTCGCCGATCGCTACTCCGACGACGAGGACGAGCCCTTCCGCCGTATCGGCTGA
>JAKOQD010000331.1 GCA_029778515.1 Actinomycetes bacterium | reverse complement strand
GCGGCGACCGCCCTCTGCGTTCTGATGGCGCCGGAATTGCGCGCCGCTGACGTGGGCCGCATCGCCGGTGAGATCGCGAGCCGGGAAGGCAACATCGAGCGCATCGTGCGCATCGCGGAGTACCCGGTCACGGCGATCGAGGTCACGGTGAGCGGTGTCAGCGATGCCGCTCTCAAGCAGGCGCTGGCCCCCATATCGCGAGAGATCGGGGTCGACGTCGCGGTGCAGTCGGCCGCGACGATCCGGCAAGGTGCCCGGCTGGTGGTGATGGACGTGGACTCCACCTTGATCCAGGACGAGGTGATCGACCTGCTGGCACGGCAGGCCGGCTGTGAGGCGGCCGTGGCTGCGGTGACTGAACGGGCGATGGCTGGTGAGTTGGACTTTGCCGACTCGCTGCGCGAGCGGGTGGCGGCGCTGCGGGGCACCCCACAATCGGCCCTGCAACAGGTCAGCGACTCGATCCGGCTCACTCCGGGCGCCCGCACCCTGTGCCGCACGCTGATTTCGTTGGGCTACCGGCTGGCTCTGGTGTCCGGTGGTTTTGAGGAGATCGTCGGACCCTTGGCGCAGCAGATGGGGGTCCATCGGTACCGGGCCAACCGCCTCGAGGTGGCCGATGGGCTGCTGACCGGGCGCGTGCTTGCGCCGATCGTCGACCGGGCGGGCAAAGCCGCCGCGCTGCGCGAGTTCGCCGAGGAGTTCGGGTTCGATGTGACCCGCACCGTGGCCATCGGCGACGGTGCCAACGATCTCGACATGCTGGCCGCCGCTGGATTAGGGGTCGCGTTCAACGCCAAACCTGCTGTGGCGGCAGCGGCGGACGCCTCTGTCACCGCCCCCTACCTGGACTCGGTTCTCTATCTGCTGGGAATCACGCGCGAGCAGGTCGAAGCCCTCGACGTGCGCTGAGTTTGAGGGCGGCGGCTGCTAACCCCGGCCCACCTCGAAGGCCTCGAGCCGGGCCATCCCGAACTCCCACTCGGCGAAGGGCACCTCCGCGCGCAGCACCGCGAAGGCAGCGGTGGGAAACTTCGCGAGCATCTGCTCGTGGGCGGCGCTGCCCGGGTTGGAGCTCAATCGAGCCGCGAGATCCTCGGTGCCGGGATTGTGGGCCACCACGATCACCGAAGTGGCCTGCTCGCCGCGGATGGCGCTCAGCATCGCGTCGGGAGAGGCCAGGTAGAGCTGTGGGCTATCGACGACGCGGCTGGCCTCGACTGCGGACAGTCGCCACGTCTGTTGAGCACGCGTGGCGGTGGAGACCAGCGCCACATCAAGTGAGCCCACACTGGACCGAATCAACTGTCCGGCCACGGGCGCGTCCCGCCGGCCGCGTGGGTTCAAGGGCCGGTCATGATCGACGACGCCGGGCGGATAGTCACTCTTGGCATGCCGCAGGAGAACGAGGGTGAAGACCATGGACGGCTATTCTGCCAGCGCGGCGCGATCGGCGCCGCTCAGCCCGTAACCTGTCGAACGTGACCGTTCCCGCAACCCGCCGCCTGATGATCATCGGCGGCGCCGAGGACAAGTTGGGTCAGCGGCGGGTCTTACGCCGCTTCGTGCAGTACTGCGGAGGCTCCCGGTCTGTCATCGCGGTCTGTGCCACGGCCTCTTCTCTCGGCGATGAGATCACGAACCTTTACGACAAGGTGTTCCGGGACTTAGGGGCCGCCGATGTGCTGTCCGTGCGTCCCGTCAACCGGGCCGAGGCCGAGGCGACAGTCGCTTCGAAAGCCGTCCACGGGGCCACCGGGATCTTCTTCACCGGCGGCAACCAGGCCCGGCTGGCTGCCGTGCTGCGCGGCACTGCGCTGGGCGACACCGTGCGACAGATGTACGCCGAAGGCGTGGTTGTGGGCGGTACCAGCGCTGGGGCCTCCGTGGTCAGCGAGCACATGGTGGCCCTCGGGGCGACCGGCGAGACCCCCAAACAGCGCATGGCGGCCCTGGCGCAGGGCTTGGGACTGTTGCCCGACGTCATTGTGGACCAGCACTTCGCGGAGCGGGGCCGCTTCGGCCGCCTGCTCGCCCTGGTCGCAGCGAATCCCAGCCTGCTTGGCATGGGGGTGGACGAGGATACCGCCGCGATCATCACGAACGAGACGTTGCTCGAGGTCTACGGCCGGGGTGCCGTGTTCCTGGCAGACGGCCGCAACGCCGTGAGCAACGCCTACGCGGCGCGCGGTACGGAGCCGATCCTGATCAGCGGGGCCTCGGTGCACTTCCTGCCCAGCGGGACACACTTCGACCTCGACAGCCGACAACTCACCGAGTACCGCACGGCCGTCGAGCAGGCGCAGATCGCGCGCCGCACCTCCGACTACATCCCCGACCGCACCGCTAGCGTGCGCGTCAATGCCGAAGGGGTGGACGACCGCAACGCGGAACGTGCCGTGAGGCGTCGTCGACAGCGACCACCGACGTGAGGAGTCTGGATGTCTGAGTACCCGCAGGGCCGGTTGGAGATCCTCAACACCCGGGTGTACCGGGGACCCAACGTGTGGTCCTACGAGCCCTGCGTTCACCTGCTGGTCGACCTCGGGGAGCTCGAGGAGTGGAACAGCGCGACCATCCCGGGCTTCGTGGGGCGGCTCATGCGCGTGCTGCCGGGCGTGGGCGACCACACCTGCTCCCGCGGTAAGCGCGGCGGCTTCCTGGAGCGGCTGCAGGAGGGCACCTGGCTGGGGCATGTGGCAGAACACGTCGCCATTCAACTGCAGTCCGAAGCCGGCCATGAAGTGCGGCGCGGCAAGACCCGCTCGGCGGATGTCCGCGGTCAGTACCACGTCATTTTCGCCTACCTCGATGAGCGCGTGGGTCTGGCCGCGGGACGGCTGGCGGTGCGGCTGGTCAACCATCTGGTGGAGCCCGAGGAGGGCTTCGACGTGGCGGCCGAGTTCGAGCGCTTCCTGCTCGACGCCGAGCGCTACGCTTTCGGCCCGTCCACCCAGGCCCTGGTCGACGAGGCGGCCAGCCGCGACATTCCGTACATGCGCCTGAACGCCGGCTCCCTGGTGCAGTTCGGTCAGGGTGTTTACCAGCAGCGGATCCGGGCGACCATGACCTCGCTGACGTCGGCATTGGCCACCGACATCGCCAGCGACAAGGAGCTGACCGCCCGTCTGCTCGGCTCAGCGGGGCTGCCGGTGCCCTCGTCGCAGAGCTGCCGGACTGCCGATCGCGCCGTGCAGCTCGCGCGCCGGGTCGGCTTCCCCGTGGTGATCAAACCCGCCGACGGCAATCACGGCCGCGGTGTGCAACTCGATCTGCGAACCGACGAGGACGTGCTGGCGGCCTTCCCCGCGGCCAAGGAACAGTCCCGCAACGGCCGGGTGATCGTGGAGCCCTTCTACACGGGCAAGGACTACCGGGTGCTGGTGGTGGGTGGGCGGATGGTCGCCGTGGCCGAACGGGTCCCCGCCCACGTGATCGGCGACGGGACGCACACCGTCGGCGAGCTGGTCGACATCGTGAACGCCGACCCGCGGCGAGGAGTGGGGCACGAGAAGGTGCTCACCCGAATCCGGATCACCGGGGCCGCCGAGG
>JAKOQD010000330.1 GCA_029778515.1 Actinomycetes bacterium | reverse complement strand
TCGGCGGGCGAACGTTGGGCGCCGAGCGGATCGAGCACTAATCTGCTGGCAGCCCGGCTGGGTACGGGTGCAGAGTGTGCTGCGACAAGGAGGTGTGAGTGACCACGCCCGATCCCGACGGCTCGGTGCTGCTCACCTCGAGTGACGTCGGCGCCCTGCTGGTGGCGGCGGTGCAACACGCCGGCGGCACGCTGGTCACCTGGGCGCTCGACCACGTGGACGCGAACCCGGCACAGTCCACCACCGCAACCTACTCCGCCCTGATCGACTGGCCCTACGGCCGGCGCGAGGAGTTGCTCGGCGTTAGCGCCCGTGCGTCCGGGCCCACCGAGAGCGATTCGGCAGCGGAGATCTTCGCCGACGGGGTTCGCGAGGTCGCGGTCTGGATCTACCCACAGGATCCCGATCTGCCTGGGCTGGCACGGGCTGCCTACGCCGAATCGATGGCCGAGGTCTGCAACGCCAACAAGGTGTTCACCAACCAGGTGAGCCCCGCCGAACTGCAGTTGCAGATGATCGGCTACCGGCCGCGTCGGCGGGCCGTGGTCAGGGTCAGCTACGGTGACGCCCCGCAGGTCGTGTACGTCAAGGTACTACGCGCGCGGCTCTTCGACGACGTGCTGCAGCGCCACAATCTGCTCGCCGCAGCCGGCATTCCGGTAGCCGAAGTCGCGGCGACGACGTCCGACCACCTCCTGATGCTGCGCGAGCTGCCTGGTCGCCCGCTGTCCCAGGCGGTCTTCGACGCAACCCAGCCGTGCACTGCCGAGGACCTGATCAACCTGCTGGACGCGATGCCGTCGTCGGTATCGAGGCTCGACCGCCGTCCGCCGTGGTCGGATGCGGTGGGCCACTACGCCCGGATAGTCGCGGCCGCACTGCCGGCGCTTGAGGCAAAGCTCGACCGCCTCGTCGACACGATCACCTCCGGGCTGGCGTCCGTCCCGCTCGGGAGCGAACCGACCCATGGCGACTTCCACGAGGGTCAGGTGCATGTCCGGGACGGACGGATCTGCGGGCTGCTCGACACCGATACGATCGGCCCTGGGCGCCGTGCCGACGACCTGGCGTGCATGGTGGCGCACCTGTCCACGATCCAGCGGATGAGCTCGGCCCAGGAGGCGCGGGTGCACGAACTGATCCGCACCTGGGTTCCCGTCTTCGACACCAGGGTCGATCCCACCGAACTCAGGCTGCGTGCAGCCGCGGTGATCATCTCCCTTGCCACCGGTCCGTTCCGCGGCCAGGAGCCCGAATGGGAGCGCGAGACCGCCAAGATGATCGGCTCGGCTGAGGCTCTCGTTCGCCAGGTGAGCTGAGCCCGGGCGGAGCATTCGTCCAGCATGCGGGCGCTGGGTTGCGCGAACGTTCCGAAATGGTCCGTCCGACAAGCCGCCGTCCGACAGCGATAGTGTGAAGCCCATGACCGACACGCCCTTGACGCTTGCCGGTGACTTCGCCAGTCCCACCAGGGAAGATTGGGAGGTTGAGGTCCTCAAGGTCCTCAACCGGCGGCGTCCCGAAGGCAAAGAACTGACCATTGAGCAGGCCATGAAGCGCCTGCGGACGGTGACCGTCGACAACCTGACGATCGAGCCGCTCTACACCGACACCGATGTCCCGCTGGGGCACCCCGGCGTGATGCCGTTCACCCGCGGCACGATGGTGAAGACCAGCCCGATGACCAGCTGGGACATCCGCCAGCTGCACGAGGATCCGGACGTCGCCACCACCAGCCGCGAGATCATCGCAGACCTCGAGCGCGGCGCCAGCTCTGTCTGGCTGCGGACCGGCAGCGATGCGATCGCGGTCGAGGACGTCGCCGCAGTGCTGGCCGACGTGGACCCGAACCTCGCCCCGATCTCGATCAGCAGCATCGAGGACCAGGTGGCGGCGGCCAAGGCACTGGCCACCTTCTGGAAGTCGGCGGACGCGAAGCACGCCCGCGGCAACCTCGGCCTCGACGCCCTCGCGCTGGCTGCCCGCACCGGCGAAGCTCCCGACCTGAGCGCCCAGGCGCAGTGGGTGACGGCGATGCTCGCCGAGCTCCCCGGCGTCCGCGCCCTTACCGTGGACGTGTTGCCGTATGACGATGCCGGCGCCAGCGACGTGGACCAGCTGGCCTTCGCCATCGCCACCGGCGTGGCCTACCTGCGCGACCTCGAGGCAGCCGGCATCGCGCCAGGTGCGGCCTTCGGTCAGATCGCGTTCCGGGTAAGCGCCAACACCGACCAGTTCATGACGATCGCCCGGCTGCGCGCGCTGCGTCGCCTCTGGGCCCGCGTGGGCGAGGCCAGCGGAGTGCCAGCCGGCGCTCGCGGGGCCGTCCAGCACGCGGTGACCTCCTGGCGCATGATCACCCGGGACGACCCGTGGGTGAACCTGCTGCGCGGCACGATCGCCACCTTCGCCGCAGCCGTCGGCGGGGCCGAGATCATCACCTGCCTGCCGTTTGACGCGGCCTGGGGGCTGCCGGACGAGTTCAGCCGCCGCATGGCGCGCAACACCCAGGCGCTCGCGTCCGAGGAGTCGAACATCGGACGGGTCAGTGACCCGGCCGGCGGCTCCTGGTACGTGGAGAGCCTGACCGACGACTTGGCCGTGAAGGCCTGGGCCGCTTTCCAGGCCATCGAGGCCGCGGGCGGAATGACGTCCGCGCTCACGTCCGGCCTGGTGGCCGAGCGGATCGGTGCGACCACCGACGAGCGGGCCAAGCGTCTGGCCACCCGCAAGCTGCCGCTCACCGGCGTCAGCATGTTCCCCAAGCCCGATGAGGAGCCGGTGCAGGCCAAGCCCCGTCCGGCAGCTCCGGAGCGTCACGGGCTCGCCCCGCGTCGCGACGCTGAGATCTTCGAGGCGCTGCGCGACCGTGCGTCCGCGGCCGAGGCCCGTCCGGCCGTGTTCCTCGCCTGCCTGGGCGAGCGCCGCGACTTCGGCGGCCGCGAAATGTTCACCGGCGCGCTGCTGGGCGTCGGCGGCATCGACCGTCCGTCCAGCGAAGGCGGTACTCCTGAGGAGATCGTCGCCAAGGTGAGCGAGGCCGGTGCGAAGTTCGTGATTCTCTGCTCCTCGGCCAAGGTCTACGCCCGCGAGGCGGTGCCGGTAGCCCAGGCACTGAAGGATGCCGGCGTGCCGACCGTGTTCATCGCCGGCCGCAAGACCGAAACCGGTGCCGAGGACGTCGATCAGGTTATCGACGGCGAAGTCTTCGACGGCATGGATGTGGTCGCCTTCCTCAATGACGCCATGGACCGGATTGGAGTGGCGAAATGAGCCAGATCCCAAGTTTCACCGACATCGAACTGGGCGCAGCCAGCGTTCCGGAGGACTCCGCGGAGCAGTTCCAGGCGTTGCTGGAGGAGTCGATCAGCTACAGCGAAGGTTGGCAGACCCCGGAGCACATCCTGGTGCCGCCGAACTTCGACGCGTCCGCCTACGAGGGCCTCGACTTCCTGAAGACCTACCCGGGTATCCCGCCGTTCCTGCGCGGGCCGTACGCCACGATGTACGTCAACCAGCCGTGGACGATCCGGCAATACGCCGGCTTCTCCACCGCTGAGGAGTCGAATGCCTTCTACCGGCGCAACCTCGCGGCCGGCCAGAAGGGTCTTTCGATCGCCTTCGACCTGGCCACCCACCGCGGCTACGACTCCGACCACCCCCGGGTGACCGGTGACGTCGGCATGGCCGGCGTGGCCGTGGACTCGATCCTGGACATGCGGCAGTTGTTCGACGGCATCCCGCTCGACCAGATGTCGGTGTCGATGACCATGAACGGCGCGGTGCTGCCGATCCTGGCGCTCTATGTGGTTGCGGCCGAGGAGCAGGGGGTGAAGCTGGAGCAGCTCGCGGGCACGATCCAGAACGACATCCTCAAGGAGTTCATGGTTCGTAACACCTACATCTACCCGCCGACGCCGTCGATGCGGATCATCGCCGACATCTTTGCGTTCACTTCGGCGAACATGCCCAAGTTCAACTCGATCTCGATCTCCGGCTACCACATGCAGGAGGCCGGGGCGACCGCCGACATCGAGATGGCCTACACCCTCGCCGACGGCGTGGAGTACATCCGCGCCGGTGAGGCGGTGGGCCTGAAGGTCGACCAGTTCGCGCCGCGGCTGTCGTTCTTCTGGGC
>JAKOQD010000329.1 GCA_029778515.1 Actinomycetes bacterium | reverse complement strand
TATCGCGAGTCGACGATCGGCCATGGCGGCCTGGTCCACGGACGCGAACTGGCCGTCACCTTCAACTTCCTGCGCCCCAACGACCTGGTCTGGAACTACGTCGTCAGCAACTACCTGAAGGGCGAAGCGCCGCCGGCGTTCGACTTGCTCTACTGGAATTCCGACAGCACGAACCTGCCCGGGCCGATGTACAGCTGGTACCTGCGCCACACCTACCTGCAGAACGAGTTGCGCGAACCGGGCAGGCTGATCTGCTGCGGTGTCCCGGTCGACCTGGGCGAGATCGGCGTGCCGACCTACCTCTACGGCTCGCGCGAAGACCACATCGTCCCCTGGCACGGCGCCTACGAGTCGACGAAGCTGCTGTCGGGCCCCCTGCGCTTCGTGCTCGGCGCGAGCGGCCACATTGCCGGCGTCATCAACCCGGCATCCAAGGGCAAGCGCAATCACTGGATCGGCGATTCGCTGCCCGACAGCGCCGACGACTGGCTCGCGGCCGCGACCGACCACCCGGGTAGCTGGTGGCCCGACTGGGCACGCTGGCTGTCCTCGTTCACGGGCGAGCCGAAGCCCGCCCCCGGGCAACCGGGCAATTCGCGCTACCGGCCGATCGAGCCGGCGCCGGGGAGCTACGTGAAGGAAAAGGCGGACTAGGGAGGTGCGAGCCAGCAGCAGCGGAAGTCAGTCGCAGTCGCACGCATGCCGGGTGGGCCGCCACGGGCCCGTCCCGAGAGATTCCCTACCAAAGAGAGGAAGACACCGATGAGCAAGAAGATCGCCTACGTGACCGGCGGCATGGGCGGGATCGGCACCGCGATCTGCCGCCGTTTCCACGACATGGGCTACACCGTGGTCGCGGGCTGCGGACCGACGCGCGACCACGCCAAGTGGCTGGCCGAGCAGAAGGCGGCCGGCTACACGTTCCACGCGTCGGTGGGCAACGTCGCCGACTGGGAGTCGACGCGCGCGGCGTTCGAGAAGGTGAAGGCCGAGATCGGCCCGATCGACGTCCTGGTGAACAACGCCGGCATCACGCGCGACGGCGTGTTCCGCAAGATGTCGCTCGACGACTGGCGTTCGGTCATCGACACCAACCTGAACTCGCTGTTCAACGTGACCAAGCAGGTCATCGACGGCATGCTCGACCGCAACTGGGG
>JAKOQD010000328.1 GCA_029778515.1 Actinomycetes bacterium | reverse complement strand
TCCTGGTTGGCCAGGGTGACCGTGTTCAGCAGCTTCTCCGCCACGCTCAACTCGCGCTCGCGGCGCTTCTTTCCCTTGGCCAGCGCGCGATTCGTGATGCCGCGCACGAGGCGCACCAGCAGGAACCGGGCGACGATCGCGACGACGATCACCACGCCGATGGAGGTCAGGCTGTTGACCGGAATCCAGGTGGTGAAGTCGGGCATGGGCCCATTCTTGCCCATCGTTCGTGAACGCGGCCGTCCACTTGGCTCCTGTCGGGATTTCGGAGTCGGTCGGTGCTCCAGGGCCCAAGTCCGGGTATTCGGCCAACGGTGGCTTCGAGATCGCGACACGGAATAGTTGCGCGCGCAGCAAGGTTGAGCAGATAGTTGAATCAACAACCATTTGGAGCAGGAAAATGCAGCTGGGTATCTTCAGTGTCGGTGATGTGACGACCGATCCGACGACGGGACGGACGCCGACCGAGCATGAGCGGATCCTGGCTGCGGTGGCGATTGCGAAGAAGGCGGAGGAGATCGGCCTGGATGTGTTCGCCACCGGTGAGCATCACAACCCGCCGTTCCATCCGTCCTCGCCGACGACCCTGTTGGGGTTCATCGCCGCGCAAACTTCGAAGCTGATCCTGTCGACCGCGACCACGCTGATCACCACGAACGATCCGGTGAAGATCGCCGAGGACTACTCGGTGTTGCAGCATCTGGCTGAGGGCCGGGTCGACCTGATGATGGGACGCGGGAACACCGGCCCGGTCTATCCCTGGTTCGGCCGCGACATCCGTGACGGCATCAGCTTGGCCATCGAGAACTACGCGCTATTGCGGAAACTGTGGCGTGACGAAGTGGTGAATTGGGAAGGTAAGTTCCGCACCCCGCTGCAGGGGTTCACGCTGGCGCCGCAGCCCTTGGACGGGGTGCCGCCGTTCGTATGGCACGGCTCGATCCGTTCCCCGGAGATCGCCGAGCAGGCCGCCTACTACGGCGACGGGTTCTTCCACAACAACATCTTCTGGAACCTGTCCCACACCAAGCGGATGGTGAACCTGTACCGGCGCCGCTTCGAACACCACGGCCACGGCCCCGCCGATACCGCGATCGTCGGGCTCGGTGGGCAGTTCTTCATGCGCCGCAACTCCCAGGACGCCATCAACGAGTTCCGCCCGTACTTCGACGTCGCTCCGGTGTACGGCTACGGGCCGTCCCTGGAGGAGTTCATGACCGAGACTCCGCTGATCGTCGGCTCCCCGCAGCAGGTCCTCGAACGCACCCTGTCGTTCACGGACGCGGTCGGTCACTACCAGCGGCAGCTGTTCCTGATCGATCACGCCGGCCTGCCGCTGAAGACCGTCCTGGAGCAGCTCGACCTGCTCGGCGAGATCCTGCCCGAACTCCGCAAGGGCTACGCCGAAGGCCGACCAGCGCACATCCCGGACGCGCCCACCCACTCGTCCCTGGTTGCCGCAAGGGACGCCCGGAGCTTGGGTGAGGCTGCAGACGCGGTCTCGACCGGCGCGACCGCCCGCGGGTTCGTGGACGAGGTCACCGGCCGCTCGCCCTACGACACTGCGACCACCAGCCAAGGAGTAGAGCGATGACCAGCATCGTCGTGGTCAGCGCCGGCACCGGCACGCCGTCCTCGAGCCGGCTGTTGGGTGAGCGGATCAGTGACGCCGTAGTCGTCGCGCTCGCAGAAGCCAACACCCAGGCCGAGGTCACTCACATTGAACTGCGGACGATCGCGGTGGAGTTGGCGCAGCACCTCACCACCCGCGTCCCCGGCGCCAACCTGCGGCGGGCGCTCGCTGCGGTGCGGGCCGCGGACGGGCTGGTCGTGGTTTCGCCGGTGATGAACGGCTCCTACTCCGGCTTGTTCAAGCTGTTCTTCGACGCACTCGAGGAGGACGCGCTGCGGGGCCATCCGGTGTTGCTGGCAGCGTCCGGCGGCACGGCGCGGCACTCACTGATGATCGACCAGGCCATGCTGCCGCTGTTCTTCTACCTGAAAGCGCTGGTAGCACCGCTCTCGGTGTTCGCAGCGACCAAGGACTGGGGCACGGCCGGTGGAAAGCTCGAACGCCGGATCGCGTCCGCCGCCCAGGCGTTCGCGACGCTGGTGCTGTCGGCCGACCCGATCGAGACCACAGACGAATTGACCGTCACCGATTTCAGCGAACTGCTTGGCGGCTGACTACTTCTTCACGCCCTTCAGCGAACCCTTCACGCCGCCCTTGGGTGAACCAGCCGAACACACGATTCGGTGATCGGCGACCTTCTCCCAGAGCTCGGCGGACGCGATGAAGTAGGTCACCTCATACTTGGACTGTCCGGCGGCGACCCCGACGAACTTCTGGAAGCCAGCCAGGCACACGGACGCGAACAGCTTCTCCACCTCGGCGTCGGTGGGCGCCTTCTTGCCCTTCACGTTCGAGGCGGCGAAGACCTCGTAGTGGTGCTCGCTCGCGCAGTCGATCAGCTCCAGCTCTAGGGCCGGCACGTCCTGGGGCCCGGTGCACTGGCCCTTCTTCGGGAAGACCAGGAAGTCACCCTTGGCTGAGCCGGTCAGGCCACCGTCCGCGGAACCGACCAGGCAGGTGATCACTCGGTTCGCCGGCGTGGCCCAAGCCACCTCGTCCGGGACGACATAGGCCGATGAGTAGCGCGAATAACCGGGCTCAGCGCCGACGTAGTCGGCGAAGCCGTCCGAGCACTTCGTCATCGCCTGCTCGCCGAGCGCCTCGGCACCCGGGTAGGCGTCGCCGCTGATCGGGACGCGCGCCTGCACCTCGTAGTAGTGCGGCTGCGCGCACGGAATCGCGGTGAGGCTGGCGATCGATGCGCCGCTCAGGTCCACCGGACCGGTGCACTCCCCGACCTGTGGCACGGACACCGTCGCCGCCGGCACCTCCGGGGTGACCGATTCGGCCGGCGTCGAAGGCCCGGCCGAAGACGCCGGCGCACTGGTTGGGGTGGACGGGCTCGGCGCCGTCGTGGACGTGCATCCCGCGAGGGCGAGCCCGAGCGCGAGCACCACCGCGGCGCGCCTCAACTGCATCTGTCACCCTCCTGTCGACTCCGCCCATGGTAATGGGCCCTGCACTGGTGGACCCGGCCTCTAGTCTTGGCAGCGATGCGAGGTAACGACGTCTGGTTTCCACCCGGTGCCACCCGGCACGACTGGGTGCTCGACGTCGCGCTCGCCGCCGGCCTCGGCCTGTTGACGATCCCGCCGTACGGCGTCCGCGGGTTCGCCGAAGCGTTCACCACCGGGCAGTTCGCCAGCGCCGTACTGATGATCGGTGCGCTGGTGTTCCGGCGGCACTCGCCACTGCTCGCACTGGCGGGCGTGAGTGTCGCAGCGTTGATGCAATTGGTGCTCTCATCAACCCCGATGGCCACCCTGGTGGCGGTTCCGGTGGTCGCCTACTCGGTCGCCCGCTGGATTCCCGGACGGCAGGCGCGAATCGCGCTCGCCATCGGCTCGATCGGCGCCGTCCTCGGCCCGGTGCGCTGGATCGTCGAAGACCCCTACTACCTCAGCCTGCGCGACCTGATCTGGGTGGTGCTGGCTTGGTTCGTCTGCATGGGGCTGGTGGTCACCCCGTACGCGGTCGGACGCCGGGTGCTCGAGTCGACGCAGACCCACCACCACCGCGTCCTGGCCGCGGAGGAGCGCTACCGGACGACGCTGGCAGAGCGGGACCAGGAAGCTCGGCTGGCCGAATCGCGGGCCCGGACGCAGATCGCCCGCGAGCTGCACGACATCGTGGCGCACTCGTTGTCGGTGATGATCGTTCAGGCCGAAGGCGGACGGGCGATGGCGACGAAGAAGCCAGAGGCTGCCACCCAGGCCCTGACCACGATCGCCGAGACCGGACGCGAGGCGCTCAGCGAGATGCGCCGGATCCTCGGAGTGCTGCGCTCGGAGCCGGAGATGCTGCCGCAGGCCGACTTCGCGCCGTCGCCGCGGCTGACCGACATTCCCGATCTGGTCGCGCGAACCAGCGACCGGGTGCGGCTGACCGTGCAGGGTCAGCCGCCGCGAGTCTCGCCGGCATTGGAGCTGACCGTGTACCGGGTGGTCCAGGAAGCGCTTACGAACTTCCTCAAGCATGCCGGTCCGCAGGCCACTGCCGCGGTGACGATCACCTACGGCATGCGGGAGATCAACATCGACGTGATCGACAACGGTGTCGCGACCCCGTCCGCGGTGCCGCAGAACCCGGGACACGGCCTGCGCGGGATGAGCGAGCGGGTCGCGGCGATGGGCGGACGGCTGCTGACCAGGGCGCGTCCGACCGGCGGCTTTCAGGTGACCGCGGTGCTGCCGCTGCCCTTATACACCACAGCGCAGGAGGATGACCAACGATGACTATCCGAGTGTTCCTGGCCGACGACCAGGAGCTGGTGCGCAGCGGCTTCCGCATGCTGATCGAGGCCGAGGATGACCTGCAGGTGGTCGGTGAGGCTCCGGACGGCGCCGGCACAGTGGTGGGGGTGCTGCGGCATCCGTGCGACGTGGTGCTGATGGATATTCGCATGCCGGTGATGGACGGGGTGGAGGCAACCCGGCGGATCGTCGCTTCCGGTGTGCCGACCCGGGTACTGGTGCTGACCACTTTCGACCTGGACGAGTACGTATTCAGCGCGCTGAAGGCCGGGGCTTCGGGGTTCATGCTGAAGGACGCGCGTCCGTCCGACCTGCTGAATGCGATCCGGACGGTCGCCGCCGGCGAAGCGGTGATGGCGCCGTCGGCCACCCGGCGGCTGCTCGACCATGTGGTGCCGAGGCTGCCGAACAACCCCGAAGGCCCCAACCCTCGCCTGGATGTGCTCACCGACCGCGAGCGCGAGGTGCTGGTCGAGATCGCCGCTGGTGCCACCAACGCCGAGATCGCAGCCAAGCTCTACATGGCCGAAGGCACCGTTAAGACTCACATCACGCGGCTGCTGTCGAAGCTTCAATGCCGCGACCGGGTGGGTTTGGTCCTGTTCGCCTACGAGACCGGTCTGGTGCGCCACTAGCCCAAATCGGTCCCGCCGAGCTTTGCGCGGGACGAGCCCCACCGTTGGTGGAGAGGCCGGTTTCACGTCATCCCGGCGTAGGCCGGGATCTCTCACCCTGGCGGGCCAACCGGGACAGTCCCTTTCGCCGCCGCCGTCTCAGAGCAGCTTCAGTAGCGCGTCGGGATTGTGGCGGTAGGTGTCCAGGCTCTGCCGGCCGGCGCTGAGGTCTTCCAGGGTCTCGGTGAGGACGCGGTTCACCGGGGTCGGCACACCGAGTTCATCCCCGTGGCGCACCACCGCTCCGTTCAGGAACTGCACCTCGGTCTGGCCGCGTCCGCCGTGCAGGTCGATGTGGAAGGACGGCATCTTGTCGCCGCGTCCGCCGCCAAGAGCCCTGGTCAGCGCAGGTTGGGCGATGAATCGCGGCAGCCGCTGGGCGGCCAAGGCGAGCGCACGCACCGGCGTCCCCGGTAGATCCACCGGACGGTAGCCGAGCGCGGCCATCACGGCCAGGCACTCGCGCAGCACCGCGACCTCGATCGCGTAGGTGCGGCGGTCGGCGAACAGTGCCCCGACCGGCTCGTCCAGAATCGCGGACGTCGCGTTGCCGGTGAGGTTGGTGAGCAGCTTCGACCACTTCATCGGTCCGGGCTGGGGGTAGCCGACACCGTTCAGGTCGGCATCGTTGAGTGCGCTGACCAGTGCCTCGCCGAGCGGGTGGTCCAGGGCGATGCCGATGCCGCGACGCTTCTCCTCAATCACCTGACCTATGCCCGGCTTGCTGACCGCGGTGGTCACGGTGCCGGTGATCACCCGGTCGGCGCCGAGCGCGGCGACCAGTTTCGGCTCGTTGTCCACGCCGTTCTGCAGCGAGAGGACGGGCGGCAACTCGGCGCCGGTCGCCTGCAGGCCGGTGAGCGCTGATTCGGTGTCGAACGACTTCAACGCGAAGACCATCGCGTCGTAAGGTCCTGCGGCCAGGGCCGCGTCCGCCGAATCGAAGATGGCGAAATCGCGGACGGAGGTAGTCCGGTTGTCCCGGGTCAGCCGAAGACCCTGCTCGGCGATGATCCGGGCGGCTTCGGGTTGCTCGCTGAAGGTGACGTGGTGCCCGGCGGCAGCCAGCGAACCGCCGACGTAGGTGCCGATCGCACCAGCCCCAAGGAACAGCAGGCGCATGTCACTCCTCTCGATTGGCCGCATCAGTCTATTCACGGCTGTTGCTGACTATGATCGGCGGTTCAGCCCGTCCAGTCCTGCGCCAGCAGGCCCATGACGTGGCAATCCACCCACTCGTCGTCGAACCGCAGCGCCTGCCGCTTGGTGCCTTCGAGCTGGAACCCGACCTTCTCGTACACGTGGCGGGCGCGCGGGTTGAAGGCGTATACCTCGAGTTCCACCCGGTTCAGTCCGGACGCGAACGCGTGCCCGACGCTCAGCCGCACCGCTTCGGTGCCCAATCCGCGGTCGCGGGCACCGGTGATCCAGATCCGGAAGCCGCAACTGAGGTTGCCCTCGTCAAGATCGTTCAGCACCGACTCGCCGACGATCTTGCCGGTCGAGTTCTCGATGACCACCCAGACGATGCGATCGGGCGCGGTCGCCCAGCGGCCGTAGATCTCTTCCAGGTCGGCGACCGTCCACTGCTCTTCGTCGGTCGCGGTGCTGGAGTGCACCGATCCGGTGAGTCGGCTGACCTCGGCGTCCGCCATGGCCTGGTGCAGGATGGCTGCGTCGGCCGCTGCGGCTGGCCGCAGGGTGACCAGTTCCCCGGCGAGGGTGGGCTTGACGGTGAAGTCAGGCACCCTGCTCCTGGTCGAGCCGGTCAAGGATCCACGAGCGGACGAGTGTGGACGCGGGCAGATGCCGTGCGTCAGCGATCTTCTGGATGGCGTTGCTCTCGGACGGACTGAGCCGCACCGAGTAGACGAGGGTGCGGCGCTGATTGCGGGCGGCTGTGTTGGAGGTCATGTAGTACAAGGTAATACTCCACCAGTCAATTGAACAGATCAGTCTGGGTTGGTCGTTGTCGCCAGTCGGCAACCAGGGTGCGCAGCCGGACGGCATCCTGATCCCCGATCAACTGGCCAGCGATGGCGGCGGCTTCGCGCACCCGCCAGCGCTCATCCGCCGCCCGCGCGGTGAGCAGTTCGACCAACGAAAGATCGTCCGGTGCTTCGAGGATCAGCCGGCCGACAGCAGCCACTCCGCAGCACGCGAGGTACTCATCCGACTTGCTCGCGAAGCGTAGAGCCACTTCGCGAGGCAGTACGTCGGCCGCGGCTGCCAGCAGGGTCAGGTTCGAGCGCGGACCGGGCAGGCCACTGCGCCGCCATGCTAGTGAGACCGCCGCCCCGGGTGGGAAGCGGCCCCTCGTGACGCGCTTGGCTTCGATCCTCAGCCGAGCGCTCCTCAGCGACCGTTTCCGGGACGCACTCGGGCGGGATGACCGCGGCACGGCTCAGTGCACTGCGTCCGCGTCCTCGGCGTACTCGGGATCGGTGTTCACCGCAGCGCGGCGCAGCGTCCGCAACGACGCGAGCGCGATCGCGGCTGCGACGAGGGCGAAGGCCGCGACCGACACCAGGCTGGCGTGGTAGCCCGAAGAGTCGATCAGCTGTCCAGCGACACTCGAACCAATCGAGGCGCCGATCCCGATACCAGTGCCCATCCACGAGAGACCCTCGGTGAGGCGCTCACGCGGCACCAGCCGTCCGATCAACGTGTTGCCGTTGATCAGCGTGGGCGCGACGGTCACTCCGACGAGGAACCCGACCGCCGAAAGCAGCAGGATCGAGTTCGCCAGCAGCAGGCCCAGCGTGCTCGCAAACAGGGCCAGCACGCCCACCACGAACCGACCCGGCAGCGGCGAGGACCAGGTGCGCGAGCCGTAGTAGAATCCGGCCAGCCCGGACGCGAGCGAGAACACCGCCAGCACCACCCCGGATGCCGCCCGGACGTCCCAGGAGGTGGCTGCCGCGACCACGCTGACATCGATGGCGCCGAAGACGCAGCCGATCAGCAGGTTCACCGCGACCACTGCTCCGACGCCCGGCGCCATCAGGATGAGCCGTCGCCACAACGGGGTTTGCTGCTGCGAGGCCGGTCGCGGCATGACCGGCGGCTCGGTTTCGCGCTGCGAGTAGAACAGCTTCGCCCCCACCAGAGACAAGATGATCGGCGCAACCAGACCGGCCGCCGGATGCACGCCGACCGAGAGGGCCGTAGCCGCCACCGGACCGATCACGAAGGTCAGTTCGTCCAGCGTCGATTCAAGCGAGTAGGCGGTGTGCAATTGCCCGGGGTCGCTGGTGGCGTGGTTCCAGCGGGCGCGGACGAGCGCTCCGGGCGCGCCACCGGTGGCGCCGCTGATGATCACCGGCGGGAACAGCGTCCATGCCGGCAACTGCAGCACGGCGAACACGACGACGACCATGAGCATGGTCGTCGAAACCACCACCGCGGGGTACATCACCCGGCGCTGGCCGTAACGGTCGACGAGGTTCGAGAGCACCGCGGTGCCGATTGCCCAAGCCACGCCGTTCGCTGCCGCGAGGGCACCGGCCAGGCCGTAGCTGCCGTAGAGCGCGGAGACCATCAGGACGATGCCGAGGCCCATCATCGCCCCGCCCGATCGGGCCAGAACGCCGGCCGCGCTGAACTTCAATGCCCCCGGGATCGCGAGGATTTCCCGGTAAGAACGCATCCAACGAGTGTGTCACATTGAACGCGCTCTCATCGAATCGCTAACGCTTGTGGAATCGTTTCGGACGCGGGCCTTCGGCGCCCCCGTTGAACCCGGATGTGGGACGGCGCGAACGCCCGCTAGGCTCTGCCGACGTGGCTCGGGGACGCAGGCTGGTGGCGGCGGTAGCGGTCGTGCTGCTGAGTTGGGCCTCGCCGGGGCTGGCCGAAGTGGCGGACGCGCGTCCGCTCGGCCTGATCAGCGAGATATCCCCGCCGGCCGAGACCCCGTCTCCGGAACCGCCGCCCGCTCCGTCCCCGGAGCCGACGCCGGAACCTACGCCGAGTCCGACCCCGGAGCCGACGCCCGAACCCACGCCCACTCCCGAACCGACCCCAACCCTGACGCCCACTCCGACCCCGGAACCGGACTGCCGCGGAGCCTTGGACGACCGGAAGTCAGCGAAGGCCAAGCGCGCCCCGTTCGTGGTGTGCGACACCGTGGTGATCTCGAAGAAGCATCGGGTCACGTCCGCCTACAAGCCGAGCCTCAGCCGGGTTCAGGTGCCTACCTACGGGCTCAGTGGGGTCTACCTCCAAGCAAAAGCCGGCACCCAACTGAAGGCGATGTTCGCCGCAGCGAAGAAGGCCGGCTACACGCTGGTCGTCCGCTCGGCTTATCGCTCCTACGCCACGCAGAAGCGCATCTACCGCCCCGGCGCGAAGCTGACCGCTCCCGCCGGTGCCAGCGAGCACCAGTCCGGACTGGCCGTCGACCTCGCCTGGAAGCGCGGACGGATCGTCCGGGGCTACACCTTCGGTAGCTCGAAAGCTGGAGCCTGGGTGCGCGCGCATGCGGCTGACTACGGGTTCATCCTGCGCTACCCCAAAGGCAAGCAGAAGATCACCGGCATCCCGTACGAGCCGTGGCACTTCCGCTACGTCGGCGAGTCGGTCGCCAACGGCGTCCGACGCACGTCCACGAAGACGCTGGAGCAGTACCTGCGAATCGACTGAAGCCGACTCAGCGCACGCCGGCTCCGTACAGCACGGCGGCGTAAGCGGCCTGGCCGAGGAGGTTCGGCGGCCCGGCCGCAGCCGGACGCAGCCCGCTGATCACCCAGGGCAGGCCGGTATCGCACAGGCCGTGGCCGTTGAACGCCCTGGCGACGTCGACGTACACCACGCGCCCAGCGATCGAGTCTTCATCGGGTCCCCCGATCCCGAAGAAGATGGCACCAAAATTACGCCCGCGGTACCTCTTGCGGAATCGGGCCATGCCCATCGAAATGAGGGTTCTGCGGGCTCTAAGCGGGCTGAGAACACCCATTTCGACGGCCGGGCCGCCAACGAAGGCTGGTCGGCCATGACCACCAGGACCGTGCTCGACTGCGACTCACCCGTTCGGACTTCCCGGTTCCGCGGGAGGTTCTCAACGCCGAGCATGCCGAGTTCCAGCTGCGGCGATTACCCTTGCCACCGGCGCTTTCGCGGGCTCAGGACGGCCATGCGGTCCGGATGCTGATCGATACCTTCATGGATCCGGCGAATGCGGACGCGGTGCTGGTCGCCACCGGACCGCTCACCAATGTCGAAACCCTGGGCCGACGGTAGGTCCAAGTCGCACCTCCGCCGACGTCCGTCGTGAACTCGGTGACCTGCTCGAACGGCTGACCGCCCACTACGGCCGCGCGCCGATCCTCTACGCCACCCCGGAGGCATACGAGCGCTATCTCGCGGCGAACTTCGTGGTCAACGACATCTGGATCCGGGACATCTGGCGCGAGCCTGCCCTGTCCGAAGGCCGCGACTGGACCTCTGGCAATACAGCGACCGGAATCGACTGGCCGGCTACTCCGGCGAGGAAGCCTTCATCGACCAGAACGTCTTCGCTGGAGATCGCGACGCCTGGGCCGCCTACTGCCGCTGATCCGCTCGGTGCCCAAGCCGCCCTGAACGCATCCGGGTTTCGACCGATTGGGAAGCTCCATCTACCCTTGGAGTCATGTGGTCCAAGCGTGAAGTGGTCGATTACGCGCTGCAGCGACGCAATTCGCTGCAGGCGTTGCGGCGTCCACAACGCTCGCTGGAAAGCCTCTCGATCTGCGACGCCGACCCGCTGCTGATTCGGGCGGCCACACATCATGGTGAGGAATCGAGAGTGCCCTGCCCGGTGTGCGAAGCCGAGCGGACCACTACCTTGAACTACGTGTTCGGCGATCAATTGGGCCAGTACTCGGGGCGCATCAAATCCACCGTCGAACTCGACGAAATGCAATCCGACTACGGCGAATTCAAGGTCCGCGTGGTCGAGGTGTGTGTGCGGTGCGGCTGGAACTTCCTGATCACCAGCTACCTGCTCGGCGACGGGGTCACCCGCCGTCCGCCTCGGCGACAACCGACCGTTGAGGACATTTATGGCTGATCCCAAGCGCCCGGCGGCCGCGCCGCACTCACAGGGAAAGAACAAGAAGAAGCGAATCTGGCTGCGGGTCCTGGCCTGGACCATGTCGATTCTGCTGGTGCTCGGTCTGGCCGGGGTGGGGGTGATCGCCTACGCCTACAGCACCATCGAAGTGCCCGATCCGAATTCGGATTTCCAGACCAATACGAGTTTCGTGTACTACGCGGACGGAAAGTCGAAGATCGGCTCGTTCCAGGTGCAGAATCGGCAGAGCATCACCTATGAGGAGATGCCGCAGTATGTGAAGGATGCCGTGGTCGCGGCCGAGAACCGCACTTTCTGGGAAGACCCGGGAATCTCCGTGACCGGCTTATTCCGGGCCGCATTGGGATTGGTCGGCATCAGCACGGGTGGTACCGAATCCGGCGGCGGCTCGACGATCACCCAGCAGTACATCAAGATCATGTACCTCACCCAGGAGAAGAGCTTCACCCGCAAGGCCAAGGAGATCCTGCTGGCCGCGAAGATAGGCCAGGAGCTGACCAAGGAAGAGATCCTCGAGCGCTACCTGAACACGGTCTACTTCGGCCGCGGCGCGTACGGCATCCAGGCCGCCGCGCAGGCCTACTTCAACAAGTCGGCCGCCAAGCTCACCCTCGCTGAGTCGGTGGCGCTGGCCGCGATCCTGAACTCGCCGGGCAATCTCGACCCGGCCAACGGGGACGCCGAGGCTGCCGACCTGCTCGAGCGCTACCAGTACACGCTCAACGGCATGGTCGAGCTCGGCATGATCACCGAAGCCCAGAAGGCTGAGATCTATCGCACCCTGCCGGAGTTCCCCGAGCCCAAGACCAACTCGCAGATGGGCGGGACGAAGGGTTTCCTGCTGAGCCTGGTGCAGAAGGAGCTGCTCCGGGCCGGGTTCTCCGAGGAGGAGATCTCCGGCCGGGGCCTGAAGATCGTCACCACGTTTGACAAAGCCGCCCAGGCCGCGGCGGTGGACGCAGCCAAGGAGACCGCGTTGCAGGCCGCGGGCGGCGACAAAAAGGCGGCGGCCAAACTGCACCCGGCGCTCGCGTCCATCGACAATGCCACCGGTGGCGTGGTGGCCCTCTACGGGGGCCCGGACTACGTGAAGAGCCAATGGAACTGGGCCACGAACCCGCGTCCGACTGGTTCGACGTTCAAGCCCTACGCGCTCGCCGCGGCGCTGCGCAATGAATGGACGCTGAACGACAAGCTGAACGGCAACACCTTCACCCCCGACGGCGATTCACGCCCGGTGCGCAACGCCGGCGGCGCGAACTACGGCCGGATCACACTGCAGCAGGCCACCACCAAGTCGGTCAACACCGCCTACACCGACCTGGTCAGCCAGATCGAGAACGGGCCGCAGGAGGTGGTCACGGCAGCCACGGACGCGGGCCTGCCCGAATCGACCGACTGGGATCCGTCCAACCGCATTCCGCTTGGGCGTACCGAGGTGAGTCCGCTCAACCAGGCGTCCGCCTATTCGACGTTCGCCAACCAGGGCGTTCACCGCACGCCGCACGTGGTGGCCGAGGTGTTCGACGTCCAGGGCCGCTCGATCTACGCGGCGGACACCAATGGCAGCCAGACCATCGAAACCGATGTGGCGATCGATGTGACCTACGCCCTGACCAAGGTGACGCAGGACGGCACCGGCTACCGCGCGTCCCAGCTCGGCTACGAGGTGGCCGGCAAGACCGGCACCTACTACGTGGCGGATGGGGGCCGCTCCGAGACCCGGGCGGTCTGGTTCGTCGGCTTCACCAGGCAGCTCACCACAGCGGTGATGTACGTGAAGGGCGATCAGGGCACCACCGACCTCGGCAGCGGCTGGTTCGGTTCGGGCTGGCCGCTGACCACGTGGCTGGCGTACATGCGCACGGCGATGGACGGTAAGGAGCACGAGGGCTTCGATCCGCCGACCGTCCGGGTGTCGACGCAGACACCGACCGCGAAGCCGTCCAAGACCGCTGAGCCGGCGACCGAGAACCCGCTGCCGACCGAGACCGTGCCCACCGAACCGGTGCCGACCGTGACCGTCCCGGGCGAGCCGACTGTGCCCCAACCGACGCAGCCGACACAGCCGACCGAGACAGCGTCGGTGCCGAGCGGGCAGCCCACGGTCACCGAAGGGGCGCAAGCCGCCGTCGACCCCGGCGCCCAGACTGTCGCCGCGGGCCCGTAGGATCACGGGGTGACCCAGACTCCGGCAGCGCTGTCGAACGTGCTCGGCGGCGCACTGGGTAAGCACGTGCGTCCGGGTGGGGTGTGGTTCAACCCCGCTCCGTGGACATATCTGGCACTGACGCTGTCCTGGTTGGTGCTCGCGCTACGGCAGTTGCCGTGCCGCAACAGCTCGGACATGTTCCCGAACATGTGCTACACCGACATCACGGTGCTGTACTACTGGCGCGGGCTTCAGGACGGCAAGATCCCGTACCTCGACAGCGATGTCGAATACCCGGTGCTCACTGGCGCGATCATGGAACTCGGGCGGCGCCTGGTCGTGCTCTTCGGCGGACGCAGTGAGCCGGGTCTGAGCAGCACCGAGATCAGTCACGCGGCTGGGCTGTTCTTCGGCATCAACATCGTGCTGCTGTTCGGACTGTTCGTGGTGCTGGTCTGGGCGCACCTGCAGTTCCACCGGCCGTGGGACGCCCTGATGATCGCGATCGCCCCGGCGATCTGGACTTCCGCGCTGATCAACTGGGACGGACTGGTGCTCGCCCTGACCGCGCTGGCGATGCTTGCTTGGAAACGGAAGTCGCCGGTGTGGACGGGAGTGTGGCTGGGGCTGGGCATCGCGGCGAAGCTGTATCCGGTGTTGCTGCTGGTTCCCCTGGCTGTGCTGTGCCTGCGCACGAGCCGGTGGCGGCCGTTCTTCATCACCCTGGGGGCGACCGTAGCGTCCTGGCTGGCGGTGAACCTGCCGGTATATCTGGCCACGCCTTCGGGTTGGTTGAATTTCTGGACCTTCAACGTTGACCGCGGCGGCGACCTCGGCTCGATCTGGTACGTGCTCGGCCTGGCCGGCTACCAGGTGGATTCGGTGTCGAAGCTGGTGGCCGCGATCATGGTGGCCGGCACGGTGGTGATCTGCGGCTTGCTGCTGCTGGCGCCACGCCGGCCACGGTTCGCTCAAGGGGTCTTTCTGATCGTCGCCCTGTTCCTGATGGTGAACAAGGTCTACTCGCCGCAGTACGTGCTCTGGCT
>JAKOQD010000327.1 GCA_029778515.1 Actinomycetes bacterium | reverse complement strand
GGAGGTTCTCGACACTGGGCAGATCGCCGCCAATGTGGCCTCCGGTGTGCTCGATGCCGTGGGCGTGGCCGCGACCCGGGTGCCCCCGACCGATACGGTTCCCAGCGGCCCGGACGATACAGTCGCGCACTGGCACATTGCCCACGCCCACAGCGTGCTGTTCCTCGACACCACGCTCGACGCCTCGCAGGTCGCCGATCCGGCCCGGGCTCTGCGGCTCGCCCCAGGTCCGGTGCAGGCTGATCAGGTGCTGGCCAGCAGCGCCATTCCGGTTGCCTTCCCCCCGATCAAGGTGAGCGGACCCTTCGAGGGCTGGTACCTGGACGGTGGCATCCGGCTGAACGCACCGCTGCGCCCGGCCGTTGCCCTTGGGGCGGATCACCTGGTCGTGGTATCGGCCCATGCGACGGCGTATCCGCAGGTGTACCCGAGCGGTGTGGGAGAACAGCCGGACGTCCTCGACGCCGCGGCGCTGACTTTGCAGGCGGTCATGGCCGACCGCATGATCGAGGACCTTGCCGAGATCCGCACCCGCAACCGGTGGCTGGCGCAGGGCGCCGATCTGTGCACCTCGGGCGGCCGGGACCTGCACCCCGTCTCGCTGCTGGAGGTCTCCCCGGAACCGGGCGTACTGGCCGAATTGGCCACCGAGGTCCTGGGCAACAACCGGTTCGATCCGCAGGCCGCGGCTTTGCAGCGCGTACTGCGGGGACTGGGCGACGGGCCCGGTGAGATGGAACTGCTCAGTTACGCCTACTTCGACGCGGAGTACTTCCGGCGCCAGTTCGACGTCGGACGGCAAGCCGCCGAGCGTGCGTTGGCTGTGGGGTGGGAGCTTCCCTGACCTGATCGGTGAGCATTCCGTGCGTCCAAAACCCGCCCGCGCTGCTCACGGATGCCCGGGATGCTAACGGATCAGTTAAGCCCCGCGACGATCTCGTGGACCAGTTTCGCGGCTTGCGCCGGGGTCTTGCCCACACGCACACCGGCGGCCTCCAGGGCCTCGGCCTTGGCCGCAGCAGTACCCGACGAGCCCGACACAATGGCGCCAGCGTGGCCCATGGTCTTGCCCTCGGGCGCGGTGAAGCCGGCCACGTAGCCCACGACCGGCTTGCTCACGTTGTCCTTGATGAACGCTGCCGCCCGCTCCTCGGCATCGCCACCGATCTCACCGATCATGATGATGACCTCGGTATCCGGATCCTCCTCGAACGCCGCGAGGCAGTCGATGTGGGTGGTCCCGATGACCGGGTCGCCGCCGATGCCCACAGCAGTGGTGAAGCCGATGTCGCGGCACTCGAACATCATCTGGTAAGTCAGCGTGCCGGACTTCGACACCAGGCCGATCCGGCCAGGACCGCTGATGTCGGCGGGGATGATGCCCGCATTGGACTTCCCGGGGCTGATCAGTCCGGGGCAGTTCGGGCCCACGATGCGCGTGGTGCCGGCGTTCTGCGCGTAGGTGAAGAACGACGCGGTGTCGTGTACCGGCACGCCCTCGGTGATCACGACCGCCAGCGGTACCTGGGCGTCCACGACGTCGATGACCGCACCCTTGGTGAACTTGGGCGGCACGAAGACAGCAGACACGTTGGCGCCGGTCGCGTCGACCGCTTCCTGCACGGAGTTGAACACCGGGATGATCGTGCCGTCGGCGTCGACGGTCTGGCCGCCCTTGCCGGGCGTCACGCCGGCCACGATGTTCGTGCCGCCGGCCACCATCCGGCGGGTGTGCTTGCCACCCTCCGAGCCGGTGATGCCCTGCACCAGAACACGGGAGTTCTCGTCGAGGTAGATCGCCATTTGTACGTTCCTCCCTTACCGCGCGGCCAGCTCGGCGACGCGCGCCGCGGCCTCGTCCATGGTGTCGACCAGTTCGATGACGTCGTGTTCCGCCTCGTCGAGGATCCGGCGGCCCTCGGCGGCGTTGTTGCCGTCCAGCCGGCACACGAGGGGCTTGTCGACGACGTCGCCGCGGTCGGCCAGCATCTGCATGGCCTGCACAATCCCGTTAGCCACCGCGTCACAGGCGGTGATGCCGCCGAAGACATTGACGAAGACGCTCTTGACCTCGGGGTCACCCAGGATGATCTCCAAGCCGTCGGCCATGACCTGCGCGCTCGCACCACCGCCGATGTCCAGGAAGTTCGCGGGCTTGACGCCGCCGAACTCCTCACCGGCGTAGGCCACGACGTCCAGCGTGCTCATGACCAGGCCGGCACCGTTGCCAATGATGCCCACCTCGCCGGAGAGCTTGACGTAGTTCAGGCCTTTCTCCTTGGCCTTGAGCTCCAGCGGGTCCGCTGCGCCGATGTCGACCAGCGCCTCGTGGTCCGCGTGCCGGAAGTCGGCGTTGTCGTCCAGCGTGACCTTGCCGTCCAGCGCCATGACTTTGCCGTCCGGGGTCTTCACCAGCGGGTTGACCTCGACCAGCGTGGCGTCCTCCTTGACGAAGACATCCCACAGCTTCACGAGTACGTCAGCGACCTGGTCGGCCACCTCGGCAGGGAACTTGGCTTCGGCCACGATCTCAGCGGCCTTCGCGGCGTCGACACCCTGGATCGGGTCGATGGCGACCTTCGCGAGCGCTTCCGGCTTGGTGGCGGCCACTTCCTCGATGTCCATGCCGCCCTCGACGCTGGCCATGGCCAGGAAGTTGCGGTTCGCGCGGTCGAGCAGGAAGGAGACGTAGTACTCCTCGGCGATGTCCGCCGCGCCTGTGATCAGCACCTTCTGGACGATGTGGCCCTTGATGTCCAGCCCGAGGATGGCCTCGGCCTTCGCTTGCGCATCAGCGGGGTTCTCGGCCAGCTTCACGCCGCCGGCCTTGCCGCGGCCGCCGGTCTTGACCTGAGCCTTGACCACGACCAGACCGCCGATCCGCTCGGCGGCGCCTGCGGCCGCGGCCGCATCGGTGACCACCTCGCCGGACTGGGTCGGGACGCCGTGCGCGGCGAACAGTTCCTTCGCCTGGTACTCGTACAGATCCATCAGCACCACCTTGTATCTAGGGCCCTGTGGCTGACGCTACTCAACGTCGGACTCGATGATCGACGCGGGTCCGCGTTCGAAACTTGGCCGGCAACCTGTTTCGAGGCCCTCCGTGGCCAGGTTCTGACGGCTGACGCGCCCGTCAAGGCCCCCAAACCGGCGTGTCGCGTTCGGAACCTGGCCGAATGAGATGCGGCCGGCCAGCTTTCGAACGCTGGACGCGGTAATAAACCCAGGGGAATCGGCGTTTTCGCCCGCATTCGGAGCCCCGCGTCGGCTACTTTCCCCTTATGCCCGAATGTCCCGAGGACCAGGCGCCGTCACGCCTGGAACGGGCCAGGAAGACCACCGCTTCGGCAAAGAAGTCGCTGTTCAACCTGTCCGGGGCCAAAGGGGTCGCCATGGAGGCGGCTTTCCTGGCCACCCATGTCGCGATGTACCCGTTTGGGCTGGTGGAGGACAAGTACCGGCACGCCGAGCACCGGCACACCCTCGAAGGCCTGCCGCCCGTGCAGCGCGGATTGATCATCGGCGACGTCGAGGCAGCCGGGACGCCGATCATCCTGATCCACGGCATCATCGACAACCACACCGTCTTCGCGTTCCTGCGCCGGGCACTGAACCGGCGGGGCTTCGGCCGGGTCATCACGCTGAACTACTCCCCGCTGTCCGACGACATCCCGCGGGTCGCCCGCCGGCTCAAGAGCCTGGTCGAGAAAGTGCGCCGGGAAACCGGGTACGAGCGCGTCCACGTAATCGGCCACTCGATGGGTGGGGTCGTGGCGCGCTACTACGTGCAGTGCCTGGGCGGTGATCAGCGGGTGCACACCCTGGTCACATTGGGTTCCCCGCACGACGGCACGATGCCAGCCTACCTAGTGCCGCACTCCGTGGTGAAGCAGATGCGACCGGACAGCCCGATCGTGCGCGAGCTGAACGCGCCGTCACCGGGCTGCCGCACCCGCATGGTCGCGTTCTGGTCGGACCTGGATCAGATGATCATCCCCAAGCGCAACGCCCGGATCGTGCACCCGGACCTCAACGCCCGCAACGTCTTCGTGCGCGGGGTGGGGCACATGTCGTTCCCGGTCGACGGTCGGGTCGTCCACGAGATCTGCACGACCCTGGCACAACTCGACCCCGACGGTTCCACCCTGGTACGAGGGACCACACCGATCGGCAGCAGCACGGGCAAAGTCGCGCCGGAAGCTGCTCCTACCCGGCGGCAGCGCCCGGCTGCCAGCCGCTGATCACAGGAACGCGGCCGGGTCCTTCTGAGTGTCACCCTTGATGACCTCGAAGTGCAGGTGCGGGCCCGTGGAGTTGCCGGTCGTGCCGACCGCGCCGATCCGCTGACCACGCAGGACTTCGTCGCCCTTGCTCACTGATGCACTGGACAGGTGCGCGTACAGCGTCTTCACGCCGTTGGCGTGCTTGATGACCAAGTGGTTGCCGTACGCACCGCCCCAGCCGGACTCGACGACGGTCCCGGCCAGCGCCGAGAACACGGGAGTACCGGTGGGCGCGGCGAAATCCAGTCCTGTGTGGTACCCGCTGGCCCAACCACCGGGCTGGCCGAAGCGGGCGCTGAACTTGTAGTTCGTGGTCGGCGTGAACATCGGGCCACTGCTGCGCTGGGCCCGGGCGGCGGCCCGCTTGGCCTGCTGCACCTCGATCTGC
>JAKOQD010000326.1 GCA_029778515.1 Actinomycetes bacterium | reverse complement strand
GGCGCGGAACGCCCGCACCCGGTGGCTGTCGGCCTGCACGCGTTCCATCAGGTACGCGATCTCCCGCAGTGCGGCTACCGGATCGATTGGCACCCGCCCAGCCTATGGGTGCCCTGGCCGTAAGCTCTGCGCATGGGCGAGTTCACTGACCTCATCGCCGCCAACGAAGGCACGACCGCAGCAGCACTCCAGCACATCCTCAACCTGGCGCTCGCCGAGGTACCGGACGCGGTCGAGGACCTCAGCTACGGCACCCCGGCGCTGCGCTACCGGGGCAAGCCGCTGATCGGCGTGCGGGTGAGCGCCAAGCACCTCTCCATCTTCCCGTTCAGCCCCGAAGTGGTGGACGCGGTGGCCGACCAGCTCGGCGGCTATTCGCTGTCGAAGGGCACCATCCGATTCACCGCCGACCGTCCGCTGCCGGAAGTGGTGGTCACCCGCGTGGTGGCCTTGCGGAAGGCGGAGATCGAGCGTTGACCACTGCGCCTGGTAGCGATGGCTGGCCGTCCGCGGTAAAGCGCGTCGAGATCTCGCGGCCGCTGCTGGCCGCGTCCGGTGAGCTGACCACCGCCGCACTGGCGCGGATCGCCGCCCAGCATCCGTGGTTCGCCGAACTGGACGCCGAGAACCGGTCGTGGATCAGCCTGGTGGCGAAGTCGGGCATCGACGGGTTCCTGACCTGGTTCGCGTCCGGTGGCGAGAGGCTCTCCCCCGGGAACGTGTTCGACGCCGCGCCGCGCGCGCTCACCCGCCAGATCACGCTGAACCAGACGGTCGATCTGGTCAGCACCACGATCGACACCGTGGAGGACCGCATCGACACCCTGCCGGAAGCCGACCAGGGCGTGCTGCGAATCGGGATCCTGCGGTACTCCCGGGAGGTGGCGTTCGCAGCCGCGCGGGTCTACGCCCGGGCGGCTGAGTCCCGCGGCGCGTGGGACGCCCGCCTGGAGGCGATGGCCGTGGACGCGGTGTTGCGTGGCGACGCCGACGAATCGGTGGTCTCGCGCGCGTCCACCCTCGGCTGGGCGTCGCCGGCTGGCATCGTCGTGGTGATCGGCAGCGTGCCCGATGACCCGGAGTCGGCCATCCAGTCGATCCGGATCAGCGCGTCCAAGAACTCACTCGACCTGCTGGCCGCCCCGCAGGGCGACCGCCTGGTGCTCGTGATCGGCGGCCAACTGGAATCCACGGCTGAATCACTTCGAGTGGTGGCCGGTTTCGCCGACCAGTTCGGCGACGGCCAGATCGTGGTCGGCCCGATCGTCTCCGACCTGGTCGAGGCGGCCCGCAGTGCCCGGGCCGCGCTGTCGGGCATGCGCGCAGCCAAGGCTTGGCCGGAGGCGCCGCGTCCGGTGGCGGCGGCGGACCTGCTGCCCGAACGCGCCCTCGCCGGCGACGGTCACGCCCGACGCACGCTCGCCACCGACATCTACCAGCCATTGGCGGCGGCCGGCAGTGAGCTCGTCGACACCCTCGCGGCGTACTTCGACACGTCCGGTTCGATCGAGGCGACGGCGCGGGCGAAGTACGTCCACGCGAACACCGTCCGCTATCGGTTGCGCCGAGTGCAGGAGATCACCGGGTATTCGCCCCACGATGCCAGGGACGCGTACGCCCTACGCCTGGCGCTCACTCTTGGCCGACTGCTGAGCTAGCGTCCTCAGCCTCTCAGGCCAATATCAGGCTCGGGCGGTGTCCACAACGACCAAGCCTGCCAAAGCGGTGCAACGGGCGTGTCGATTGTAGGAAACCTACAAAGAGGACCGTTATGAATTCGTTGCGTTTCGCGCCGGTTGCTGTCGCCCGATCAGCCAGAGTGGACTCGTGCTCGCAATCGTTGCGCCCGGACAGGGCGCCCAAACCCCGGGGT
Source organism: Actinomycetes bacterium (assembly GCA_029778515.1). The sequence goes on along the minus strand of JAKOQD010000326.1, from coordinate 10,682 downwards.
TCCTGGCCCCTTGGATCGCTGAACCCGCCCTGGCTGATCGCCTGAACTGGCTCAGCACCGTCGCCGGCATCGACCTCGCCGACTACGGCACCAACGCCGACGCCGAGACCATCCGGGACACCGCCATCGCCCAACCGCTGCTGGTCGCGGCCGGCCTGGTCACCGCGCTGCAGCTCTTCCCGAGCCCTGCGGACGGTTTCCGCCGCACCGCGGTCGCGGCCGGACACAGCGTCGGTGAGATCACCGCAGCTGCGGCCACCGGCGTGCTGTCGGCGGAGCAGGCCATGGTGTTCGTGCGGGAGCGTGGCCGGCAGATGGCAGTCGCCAGCGCGGCCCGGCCGACTTCGATGATGGCGGTCGTCGGTGGCGACCCCGCGGAGGTGCTGGCTGCGATCGAGGCCGCCGGGCTGACCCCCGCGAACAACAACGGCTCCGGCCAGATCGTTGCCGCCGGCACGGTCGAGCAGCTCGCTGAGTTGTCCGCCAATCCGCCAGCCCGTGCCCGGTTGATCCAGCTGAGCGTCGCCGGCGCCTTCCACACCGTCCACATGCAGCCCGCGGTCGACCACCTCGCCCGGCTGGCGAAGGCGATGACCACCCGTGATCCACGCACCCGGCTGCTGTCGAACACCGACGGCCAGGTGGTGCAGAACGGTCGCGAGTACCTCGGCCGGCTGGTGAAGCAGGTCGCGAACCCCGTCCGCTGGGATCTGTGCATGCAGACCATGGCCGATCTGGGCATCACCGGCCTGCTGGAGTTGCCGCCGTCCGGCACGCTGACCGGCATCGCCAAGCGCAACCTGAAGGGCGTCGAGCTGTTCAGTCTGAACACCCCCGACCAGATCCCGGCAGCGCAGGACTTCGTGGCCAAGCACGGCGACGTCGGTTCGGCGATGGCCAGCACCCCGTCCTGGATGCTGGTGGTCTCCCCCAGCAAGGGCGAGTTCCGCAAGGCTGACGGCCTAGTGCCCAACTCCCAACTCGCCGGCAATACAGTGATCGGCACCGTGGCCAACCTGCGCGACACCACGTCAGTGGCCACCAGCAATGCCGGGACCGTTACCGAATGGCTGGTCGAGGACGGTGACCCGGTCTCCCCCGGGCAGCCGCTCCTCCGCCTCTACCCCACTCAGGACTCCACAGGAGCAGCATGACCGAAATCAAGGCCAGCACCGGGCCGAAGTACGCCCGCATCCTTTCGGTCGGCTCGGCCGTGCCGTCGAAGGTGATCGACAACGAGCACCTGCTGCAGTACATCGAATCCAGCGAAGAGTGGATCACCCAGCGCACCGGCATCAAGGAACGCCGCTGGATCGCTGAGGACGAGAGCATCGAGACCCTCTCGCTGGCCGCGGCTGAGCAGGCGATCGAGCGGGCCGGCATCAGCGTCGACCAGATCGACGCGGTGATCCTGTCCACGATCTCGCACTACCACCAGACCCCGGCGCTCGCCCCGCAGCTGGCCACCAAGCTCGGCATCCCGGACGCCGCCGCCTACGACATCTCCGCCGCCTGCGCCGGCTTCAGCTACGGCGTGGCCCAGGCCGAGGCGCTGGTGCGCAGCGGCCAGGCGCGGCACGTCCTGCTGATCGCCGGCGAGACGATCAGCGAGATCACCGACCTGACCGACCGTGGCACCGCCTTCCTGTTCGGGGACGGCGCCGGCGCGGTGGTCGTCGGCCCGAGCGAGACCAACGGCATCGGCCCGGTGGTCTGGGGCTCGGACGGCAGCCAGGCCGGCACGATCTGGCAGACCACCGATTGGCACACCGCGGTCGAGCAGGGCACCTGGCCCAAGCTGGGCATGGACGGTCGCGCGGTCTTCAAGTGGGCCACCGGCTTCATCGCGCAGGCGGCCAAGAAGTGCCTGGACGAGGCCGGGCTCACCCCCGACGACCTGGACGTGTTCATTCCGCACCAGGCCAACGACCGGATCACCGACACCCTGCTGCGCTACCTGAAGCTGCCCGAGAAGGTCGTGGTGGCCCGCACCATCCGCCAGTTCGGCAACAACTCGGCGGCGACCATCCCGATGGCGATGGCCGAACTGCTGGAGAGCGGCCAAGCCAAGAGCGGCCAGACCGCGCTGATCATCGGTTTCGGCGCTGGCCTGGTCTATTCCGGCCAGGTCATCACCCTTCCCTGAATCCCCCGGACAATCCGGAACAAAACAAGCCCCGCAACAACTAAGGAGAACCCACATGGCCACCACCGAAGAGATCCGCGCCCAGCTCGCCGAGCTCGTCAACGACGTCGCCGGCGTGCCGGTCGAGGACGTGCAGCTCGACAAGTCCTTCGTCGACGACCTGGACGTCGACAGCCTCGCGATGGTCGAGATCCTCGTCGGCTGCGAGGAGAAGTTCGGCGTCACGATTCCCGACGAGGAGTCCAAGAACCTCAAGACCGTTGGCGACGCCGTCGCCTACATCGAAGCGCACAGCTGACTCGACGCTGATTGAGCTTGTCGGGGCCCTGAACGCTCCCTGAAACACCCTTCGTAGACGCTCCCTGAGCCTAACGAAGGGTGCTTCAGGCGGGCCTTCGACAAGCTCAGCCACCGTTCGCCGGTCGGGTCCCGATGACTCGACCACCCCTACCGAACACCTACCTTCGGAAAGAACCATGATTGAGATCGTGATCACCGGCCTCGGCGCCACCACCCCGCTCGGCGGCGACCTGGCCACCACCTGGGCCGGCCTGCTGGCCGGACGGTCCGGCGTCCGCGCCATCACCGAGGAGTGGGCCGAGGAACTGCCGGTGAAGATCGCGGCCTATGTCGCCGTCGACCCGTCCGAGGTGATCGATCGGGTGAAGGCCCGCCGGCTCGACCGCTCCACCCAACTCGCCCTGATCGCGGCGCGGGAGGCATGGACCGACGCCGGCTTCGACTGGGAAGCCGAAGAGGGCAGCCAGGTCGACCCGCAGCGGCTGAGCGTCTCGCTGGCCAGCGGCATCGGCGGCCTGCACTCGCTGCTCAACAACTGGGACGCCCACCGCGACAAGGGCTACCGCAGAGTCAGCCCGTTCACGATCCCGATGCTGATGGCGAACGCGCCGGCCGCGAACGTGGGCCTTGCCGTCCACGCCAAGGCGGGCGTGCACACGCCGGTTTCGGCCTGTGCTTCCTCCAACGAGGCGATCTCACTGGCCCTGGACCAGTTGCGGCTCGGCCGCGCCGACATCGCGGTGGTCGGTGGCACCGAGGCGACCATCCACCCGCTGCCGCTCGCCGCTTTCGGCCAGATGCAGGCGCTGAGCCGCCGCAACGACGATCCCGAGGGCGCGTCCCGTCCGTGGGATCGTGGCCGGGACGGCTTCGTGATGGGCGAAGGCTCCGCGGTCATGGTGCTGGAGACCCTGGCGCATGCGAAGGCCCGCGGCGCGAAGATCTACGGGACGCTGGCCGGCGCCGGAATCACTGCGGACAGCCACGACATCGTGCAGCCCGATCCGACCGGCGAGGGCCAGTCGGGGGCCATGATCAAGGCGCTCGCCGATTCGGGGCTGAGCGCGGCCGACATCAAGCACGTGAACGCGCACGGCACGTCCACGCCGCAGGGCGACCTGACCGAGGCCGGCTCGATCCGCACCGGCCTTGGCGAGGCGGTGGATAGCTGCGTGGTCACCTCGACCAAGTCGATGACCGGGCACCTGCTCGGCGGCGCCGGCGCGCTGGAGACGATCGCCACCGTGCTCGCCCTGCGCGATCACCGGGTGCCGCCGACGATCAACCTCGAAGACCCGGAGCCCAACCTGGGCATCGACATCGCCGCAAACGTGGCCCGCAGCCTGCCGTCCGGCGACCTGGCTGCGATCAACAACTCCTTCGGCTTCGGTGGTCACAACGTGGCCATCACGGTCACCAACGCAAACGCGACCGTCTGATCGACGACTCAAGGAGCAGCACATGACCCAAGCCACCGCACCGGCGAGGCCCGCACGGCTGCCCCGCGCCGAGGATCCGCGCAACCCGAACTTCCGGCTGGCCGCACTGCTTGACGCGGGCTCGCTGGGCCTGATCAGCCCGGACGACAACTCGGGCATGCTCGCCGCGACCGGGTCGATCAACGGCTCACCGGTGGTGGCGTTCTGCTCGGACGCAACCGTGATGGGCGGCGCGATGGGCGTCCAGGGTTGCGAGGTGGTCGTGCAGGCCTACCGGCGCGCCTTGGTGGACCGCGTCCCGATCATTGGCATCTGGCATTCCGGCGGCGCCCGGCTAGCCGAGGGCGTGCTCAGCCTGCACGCGGTCGGTCGGATCTTCCACGCCATGACCCAGGCTTCGGGCAAGGTGCCGCAGATCTCGGTGGTTCTCGGCGCGGCCGCCGGTGGTGCCGCGTACGGTCCTGCGTTGACCGACGTTGTAGTACTCGCGCCAGAGGGACGCATCTTCGTGACCGGCCCGGACGTCGTCCGCTCGGTCACCGGCGAGGACGTCGACATGCTGCGCCTCGGCGGCCCGGACACGCACGAACGGAAGTCCGGCGTGGTGCATGTGGTGGCCGACGATGAGGCGGACGCGCTCGGCCGCGCCCGCAAGCTGACCACGCTGCTGGCCGCCCAGGGTGGGATCTCCGGTGAGGTGCCCGACACCGACCTCGCGTCCCTGCTGCCGGAGTCGGCCAAGCGCGCCTACGACGTCCATCCGCTGATCAACGGGCTGCTTGATGAGGGCTCGGTGATGGAACTTCACGCACGCTGGGCCCCGAACGTGACGGTCGCCTTCGGCCGGCTCGGCGGCCGCACGGTCGGCGTGGTGGCCAACAACCCGCTGCGCCTAGGCGGGTGTCTCGATTCGCTGAGCGCGGAGAAGGCCGCCCGCTTCGTCCGGCTGTGCGATGCCTTCGGCGTGCCGCTGGTCGTGCTCGTGGACGTGCCCGGCTACCTGCCCGGCGTCGGCCAGGAATGGGACGGCGTCGTGCGCCGCGGCGCCAAACTGCTGCACGCGTTCGCTGAGGCGTCCGTGCCGCGGGTGACGCTGGTCACGCGGAAGGCCTACGGTGGCGCCTACATCGCGATGAACTCCCGCTCGCTCGGCGCCACGAAGGTCTTCGCCTGGCCGGCAGCGGAGATCGCGGTGATGGGCCCGGTGGCGGCGATCCGCATCCTGCACCGGCGCAAGCTCGCCGAGGTGGCCCCGGATATGCTGGCGCAGGTCGAGGCCGAACTGGCCGCCGAGCACGAACGGATCGCCGGTGGCGTCGATAAGGCCGTGGAGATCGGCGTCGTCGACCAGATCATCTCACCAGTTGCCACCCGCTCGGCCTTGGCTGAGGCCATCCGCGCCGCCGACACCGGCGTCCGCGGAAGTCACACGAACATTCCGCTCTAGGCGGCTCAGCCGACCTGGTAGAGCCAGCGCACCGGAGCACCGTCACCGGCGTAGCGGAAGGCTTCAAGTTCGGCGTCCCAGGCTGCCCCCAGCAGTTCGGCGACCCCCTCGCCGAGCGGACGCTGGCCCAGCGCGTCCGCCAGCAGGGCCTGCTTGAGCCGGTCCTCGTGAATCATCACGTCACCGTGCACCCCGATGGTCGCTGAGAACACCCCGAGCCGCGGCGTGTACGCCCAGCGGCTGCCCTCGGTACCGGCCGTGGGTTCCTCGGTAACCTCGAAGCGCGCGCGGACGCAGCGTCGCAGGGCGCTGGCCAGTTCGGCCCCGCGCCCCGCCGGACCGTGCCAGTGGTACTCGGCGCGCAGTGTTCGTGGCTCGGCCGGCTGTTCCGACCAGCTCAGTTCGACCGGCGCGCCAAGGACTGCGCCCAACGCCCATTCCAGGTGCGGACGCAACGCAGCCGGCGCGGAGTGGATCCAAACGATCCCGCGCGTGCCAGACATCAGTTCCCCAATCGCCGAGATATGCCTTCCCCAGCTACCTCAGCCTCTTGGGTGACCCCATTCTGCACCTCGGGACAAGCGCAGGCCAGCCCTGCCCACTCCCCTTCCGTCCTCGCTCCCGAATGGGACGTTTACTCCCGATAATTCGGGAGCGAGAGTCCCATTCGGGAGCGAAGTCCGGAGAGTGGGTCTCGCCGGCCAGCTGGCGAGGGGCGGGCGCGGTCCGCTGCTTCTGGTTAGCTAGACCCCATGGAACCGATCGCCGCCAACCTGAGCGCCATTCGAGCTCGGATCGACGCCGCCAGTGCCGCGTCCGGACGCGCGCCCGGTTCCGTCCGCCTGCTGCCGGTGAGCAAGACCCGTCCGCTACCCGACCTGCAGGCGGCGATCGAGGCCGGCTGCACCCGCTTCGGGGAGAACAAGGCCCAGGAACTCGAGGCCAGGTCGTTCGCTCTGGCGGACGTGCCCGGCCTGGAATGGGTGATGATCGGCCACCTGCAGTCGAACAAGGCCAAGCTGGTGGCCCGGTACGCCAGTGAGTTCCAGGCGCTCGATTCGGTTCCTCTGGCCGCCGAGCTGGATCGGCGGCTGCAGCCGCTGGGGCGTCGTCTGGACGTGCTGATCCAGGTGAACTCGTCCGGCGAGGAGTCGAAGTTCGGGCTGCCACCCGACGAGGTGGTCGCCTTTGCCCGGGAACTGACCACCTTCGACGCGCTTCGGGTGCGCGGCCTGATGACGCTGGCACTGCCGTCCGCGGTGAAGCCCCAAGTGGCGGCCTGTTTCGCCCGCATGCAGCTCGTGCAGCAGCTGCTGCGCGAGGCCGGGATCGCCGGCCAGTCGTACAACGAACTATCGATGGGGATGTCGGGCGACTTCGAGTTGGCGATCGCGCACGGCGCCACCCAGGTGCGCATCGGGACGGGCATCTTCGGTGCCCGCGATTACGGGCCGAACGACGACCGGGACGGAGACCAGGAATGAGCGCACTGACCGCACAACTTGAGGCCGAGGCGTTGGAGCTGCGCTTCGGCGACTTCACTCTCGACGATGCCTGGGAGCTGGGATGCAGCATGCGTGCGGCCGCGGCGGACGCGGACCTGCCGATCGCGATCGGTATCGTGCTCGGCGAGCAGCGGGTCTTCCACACCGCGTTGCCCGGCTCCAGCGCCGACAACGACGACTGGCTGGCCCGCAAGACCCGGGTGGCGCTGCGCTACGGCAAGGCGTCGCTCGCGGTCGGTGAGGCCTTCCGCGATCGCGGCGGCGACTTCGACACCGACGGACGCCTTGACGTCGCCCGCTACGCGGCGGCCGGCGGTGTCGTCCCGATCCGTCTCGCAGGCGGCACTGTGATCGGGGCGGTCGGCGTGTCCGGACTCCCCCAGCTCGAGGACCACGCCTTCGTGGTGGCGCAACTGCGCGCTTTCCTGGCCGACCGCTAACTGGGCCACACCGGGTCCTACGGCCAGCGGGCACCGAGCGAGATCATGGCGAAGGCGGCGAGCACCGCGAAGGCCAGGGCAAAGCCCGCGTACTGCTCGGTGACCTCCTGGTCGACCTTCACGTAGCCGACCGACTTGGCGATCGCGGAATAGACCTCCTTCAACTCACCGAGCGAGCCTGCGGTGAAGGTCTTGCCGCCAGAGATCCGCGCGATCTGGGCCATCTGCTCCGGGTCGGCGGGCACGGCCTCACGGCGTCCGCTCGTCTCCACGTAGCCGCCAGCGGTGCCGAAGGCGATCGTGTGCACCGGGGTCTTCCGCTTCTTGGCCTCCTGGGCGGCCTGGGTCGGCGGCCGGCCATTGTTGCTGGAACCGTCGCTCAGCAGCACGATCGCGCCGGGCGTCGGCTCGTCCGGGTTGTCCGGGTCTGGCGGCGCCTGTTCCAGCGCTTCCAGGGAGGCGAAGATCGCGTCGCCGGTCGCCGTCGAGGGCGCGACCTGCAGGCTGGAGATGGCCGCAGCGACCACGCCCCGATCGGTGGTCGGCGGCACCAGGATCGTCGGATAGCCGGCGAAAGCCACCAGCGAGACGTTGAACCCGACCGGCAGCATGGTCAGGAAGTCCTGCGCGGCCTGTTTGGCCGCCTCCAGGCGGTTCGGCGCCACATCCTCGGCAAGCATCGAGCGGGAGACGTCCATCGTGAGCACCACGGTGGCCCGCTCGCGCGGCACCTCCACCTCACCCTTGGGTTGGGCGAACGCCAGGTTCAGCGCAGCCAGCGAGAGCACCGCCGCGCCTACGGCGGCATGCCGCTTCCACGCCTGCTGCTTCGGCAGCACCCGCTCGAGGTTCGTGATCGCATGCGGACGCGCCTTCGCCCGACGGCGCCACAACAGCAGCACGTACAGCCCCACCAGCAGTGGGATCAGCACCAGCCACCAAAGGCGCTCCGGACGCATGAACTCGAGGTCCAGCATCAGGGCCACCTCGCTCCAAGTGAAACCGCAGCCAGCGCCGCGACCACGGCGAAGGCCAGACCGTAGCCCGCCCATAGCGCGGTGGTCTCCTTCTTCACCGGGGTCTGGCCCACCTCGCTGCGGATGTTGTTGTAGACCTTGTCCAGCTGACCGAGGTCCTCAGCGGTGTACATCTGCCCGCCTGACGTGTTGGCGATGTTGGTCAGCAGCTCCTTGTCCGGCGGCACCCGTTCGCGCTTGCCATCCAGATCCACATAGCCGTTGTCGGTGCCGTAAGCGATCGTGTAGATGGGCACGCCCTGGGTCTTGGCCTCGGCCGCCGACTGCATCGGCGACCGGCCGGCGGTGTTCTGCCCGTCCGACAGCAACACGACCGCCCCCGGCGCAGGACTGGAGTCGGTGCCCTTCGGCGCCAACTGCAACGCCGCCAGCGCGGTGTAGACCGCCTCCCCCACCGAGGTCGAGTCTTGCAGCTTGAGCCCGTTGATGGCCTGGGTGGCCTGCACCCTGTCTGTGGTCGGTGGCAGCCGGACGGACGGGTTGCCAGCCAGGCTGACCAGGGACACGTTGTACTGCGACGGCAGTGCTTTGATGAAGGTCAGCGCCGCCGCCTTGGCCGCGTCCAGCCGGGAGGGCTTCACGTCCGTGGCCTGCATCGACTGGGAGACATCGATCACGAGCACGACCGTGGCGCGCTCGCGCGGCACCATCTCGATGCCGTTCGGACGCGCCCAGGCGAAGCTCAGCGCGAACATGGCAGCCAGCGACAGCGCCACCGCGAGATGCCGGCGCCATTGCGACTGCTTGGGCACCACCCGGCCGAGGATGCTGGTATTGGTGAAGCGCATGCCGGTCTTCTTCTTGCGCAACACCAGGAAGATGTAGCCGGCGATCATCAGCGGAATCAGCGCCAGCACCCAGAGCCGCTCCGGGTTGACGAAGGTGGGTGGCCACTCGATCACTTGGTCACCCCCGCCGGTGGCTGGTGCAGCATGCCGGCGGTGCGTCGGTAGGCGAGCACGAAGCGGGCGATGTCATGCACCCAGTCTCGGTCGGTACGCAACTGGATGTGCGCGGCCCCGGCCCGGCGCAGGGCCACCCGGACACGTTCGCGCTGGGCCGCGGTGGCCGCGTCCATGCGTTCGCGAGCAGCTTCGTCGGACGTGTTCACGTACCGCTCGAAGTCGGTCTCCGGGTCGCGGATCAGCAGTTCGCCGACGTCGGCGAACTCGACCTCGTGCCGGTCGACCACCTCCACCGCGAGCACCTGATTGCGCACCGCGAGTTCGCGCATGGGCCGCTCCCACTCGGGTGCGACGTTCGCGTCCAGCTCGAAGTCTCCAGGGGTGAGGAAGTCGGACACGACCACCCGCATGCCACGGCGGCGTTCGGCCCTGGCCAGCCGCTGCACACCGGCGGCAAGGGTGTACGGGCCGGTGGTGTGGTCGGACACGATCGGCTCGGTGAGCATCCGGCGAAGCAGTCCGTAGAGCGCGGTGCGCCCGGATTGGGCCGGCAGCCGCTTGATCTCGTCCGGCCGCATGATCAGCCCACCGAAACGGTCGCCCATCTTCTGGCTGAGGAACCCGATCGTGGCGATCGCGGCGATGCCCAGATCGCGCTTGGTCACGCCCTCAGTGCCCCAGTTCATGGACGGGGTGACGTCGAGCAGCGCCCAGATCTCCAGTTCACGGTCGGCGATCGTGTCCCGGACGTGCGGCACCGTGGTGCGCGCCGTGACCGCCCAGTCGATCTTGCGGACGTCGTCCTGCCCCGGCACGTAGGCGCGCGCGTCGTTCGCCTCCGATCCCGGGCCGGGCAGCAGGCCCTGGTGGTCGCCGTGCAGGAAGCCCTCCAGGCGGCGGACGATCGTCAGCTCCAACCGACGCAGCGCGGCCTCGGGCGCGAGCTTGTGCAGCGGGATCGTCGCGCTCTTCGGCTCGGCCAGCACTGAACCCACCGCGCCGAGGTCTTCGGGCGGTGGTGCGAAGCCGGGCTGGACGGACACGCTCAGCTACGAGCTTCCGGGGCGTAGCGGTGCTGGGTGTGGGCAGCCTGACGCTGCTGGTTGTGCCACACCGGGGTGGGCGGCGGCACCATGGCGACGATCCGCTCGACCACCTGTGCGGACGTGATGTTGTCGGCCACAGCGTCGAAGCCGAGCACCATGCGGTGGCTCATCACGTCGCGGGCCACGGCCTGGACGTCAGTGGGCAGAACGTAGTCACGGCCATGGATCAGGGCGAGGGCGCGCGCCGCGGCGACCAGGCCGAGGGTGGCGCGTGGCGAGCAGCCGACCTGGATCACCGAGGTGAGATCGGGCATGCCGAACTCCTCCGGCGTCCGCGTGGCCAGCACCAGCCGCACCACGTACTCGGCCACCAGGTTGTGCACGAAGACGTTGGACGCCTGCTCCTGCAGCTTGAGG
>JAKOQD010000325.1 GCA_029778515.1 Actinomycetes bacterium | reverse complement strand
GTGAGGAGTTGGATCATGTCGGGGCCACCGTCGGCCCACGGTCGAGCATCACTCACGAGGCACTCCTTCTCCGACCCGGGCAGGTATGCCGGGTGGGCCAGGCCGTTGGTCGGGTTCCGGGATCGCCGGGGCCGACCGTGGCGTCATTGCCAACCTTGCCAAGCTCATCGCCGCAGCATGGTGGTGTGGCCCGTTTCACACTGCGTTGGCTTTCACCCTAGTCATAGTGACGCCGAATCTCACCTGTCGGATGGTCCTGTTCACGCCTGGCACCCTCTTTGCGCCCTCAGGGGGGCTTCAGTGCGTCCTCAGGGCGCTTTCGGCCGAAGCCCGTCGGCTTCGGTGAGTTTCGCCGCACTTCGCTGAGGTTGGACCCTCACCGAAGCGCGGCTTTCCTCAGCGAAGTTGTGCCAGAGCGGGCCGGAGACCCCGAACCGACGCGCCAGGCCTGTGGAAAACTTCCGCGGCATCCACGCGTGACTGGGCAGAGTGCGGCCATGGACGTTCTTCTCGCGCTTTCCCCTGGGTCGATTGTCGACACAGCGGCCCTGCGCAGGGCCGGTCTGGACGACCGCCGAGTCGCCTCGCTCGTCCGCGACGGCCGCCTCGCGCGGCTCAGCCGGGGTTGGTATGCCGTGGACGCAGACCCCGCGCCGCAGTCCGCTCACCGTCTGGCGGCTCACGCGGCAACGCAGGTGTATGCCGGTCGCGCAGTTCTCAGCCACTACAGCGCCCTGGTCGACCGCGGGCTGCCCACCTTCCGGGCGGACCTGGCCACCGTCCATCTCACCCGGACCCAGTCACTGCACTCGCGCCGCCGGCCAGGGCTGGTTATCCATCGCCGCCCACCCCTCGGGGCTTGGCGCGATGGTCAGCTCACGGTCACCTTCGTCATCGCGCAGACTGCCACCACCTGCGGCCCCATGGCCGCCCTCATCGCCGCCGACGCCGCCCTGCACCGCAACCTCGTGTCTCAGGCGGAGCTGCTGGCCGCCGCGGACCTGGTCAAGGGTCACCCCCGCACCGCCCTGCTGAGTCAATTCCTGGGCTTGGCCGATGCCCGTTGCCAGTCCCCCGGCGAAACGCGGCTGCGGCACGCCTTCCACTTGATGCGCCTGCCGGTCCTCTCACAAGTCGTCATCACCGATGGGCGCAGGTCAGCCACCGTTGATTTCATGCTCACCGATCACCCGGTGATCGGTGAGTTCGACGGACTCGTGAAGTACCGACGGAAGAAGCCAGCGGATGGGTTTCCCGCGGGGTACGACGAGATCGTTGCCGAGAAGGGTCGCGAGGATTGGCTCAGGGGATTGGGCTTCGAGTTCGTGCGTACGGTGTGGACTGACTTCGACGATGTGCTTGCGCTCGCTCGACGGACCGGCTCCGCAATCGAGCGCACCCGCGGTCGGCCAGCGCCGAAGGCCTGGCTGCGGGCACTCGACCTGGCTTCGGCCAGGGAAGCCGCGCTTCGCTGAGGCTGGACCCTCACCGAAGTGCGGGCAACCTCACCGAAGCGGCCCGATCTCGGGGTGAGGCCCTCTCCAGGGTCAGGCAGTGAGCGTCAGGCACTGAGGTCAGGCAGTGAGCGTCAGGCAGTGCCGGTCAGCGGGGGCCGAAGGCTGCGGCCACCTCGAGGAATCGAGTGTTGGCCTCGACCTCACCGATGGTCACGCGCACCCCGTCGGTGCCGTACTGCCGCACCATCAACCCGGCGTCCTGGCACGCAGCCGAGAAGGCCGACGAGTCCGCACCGAGCGGGAACCACACGAAGTTGGCCTGGCTGTCGCACAAGGTCCACTCCTGATCGACCAGTCCGGCAACGACCCGTTCGCGCTCGGACACCAGCGCGTCACACCGCGCCAGCAACTCCTCGCGCGCCTCCAGCGAGGCGATCGCCGCTGCCTGCGCCAGCGAGTTGACCCCGAAGGGCACGGCGCACTTGCGCAGCGCCGCGGCGACGGCCTCGTGCGCGACGGCATACCCGACCCGCAGCCCCGCGAGCCCGTAGGCCTTGGAGAAGGTGCGCAGCACCATGACGTTGGGGTTGGCGCGCCACACCTCGATGGCATCGGGTGCCGCGCTGTCTCGCACGAACTCCAGATACGCCTCGTCGAGCACCACGAGCACATCGCGCGGCACTGCGGCGAGGAAGGCATCGAGCTCGTCCCGGTGCACGACGGTGCCGGTCGGGTTGTTGGGCGAGCACACGATCACCACCCGGGTCCGCTCGGTGACGGCGGCCGCCATCGCCGCCAGCTGGTGGCGCTGCCCAGCGTCGACCGGCACCGGCACCGACACGGCCCCCGCGAGCGCGGCGACGATCGGGTAGGCCTCGAAGGACCGCCACGCGAAGACCACCTCGTCGCCGGCGTCGCACGTCGCCTGGACGATCTGCCCGAGGATCCCGACCGATCCGGTGCCGACCGCGATATTG
>JAKOQD010000055.1 GCA_029778515.1 Actinomycetes bacterium | reverse complement strand
GCGGGCAGGCCGATGCGGTAGTCCGTCCGGGTCTGGTTGGACAGATTCGCGATCACCACCACGTCGTCACCCACGCCGTGCTCACGCCAGCGCTGGAACGCGATCACGTTCTCGGCGTCATTGTTGTGGATCACCCGCAGGCCAGAACCGGTCAGTCCCGCGCTCAACGAGTCCCGGTTGAGCCGCAGCCGAATCAGGTCCCGATACAGCTTCACGATGCCGTGGAAGTCGTCGCTGCGATCCCAATCGAGGGCCACGTTGTCGCGGAACCAGCCGCCTTCCAGGAACTCCTGGCCCTGGAACAGCATCGGGATCCCCGGTGAGGTGAGCACCAGCCCGGCGCCCAGCGTCGACCGCTTCTTCGCGAAATAGCCGGTCGGATCGTCCGCGTCGATCTCCTCCGGCACCCGCGCTTTTCCGTTCGCCACCTCGTCGTGACTTTCGGTGTAGATCACCCGCGCGAACGCGTCCCCGTAGGAGTAGCCGACCGCGCCCAGCACCTCGTCGGTGGAGCGGTACTGATCCTCGGCCACGGTTATCGCCTCCCGAACCGGGTGGACGAACTGCGCGTCCCACTGCGCGTGGAAGGCCGCCCCTTCAGGCCCCGTGCTGCTCACTGCCGGGTTCGAATGCAGGTCCTCGGCGATCAGGATCTTCTCCGGGTACTTCGAGCGAATGTCGGTGTTGATCCAGCGACAGAGATCCCAGCCTTCCGGAATGTCGAAACCGGAGCCGTCCACATCGCGCATGTAGGGCGTCATGTCGTATCGCAGCCCGTCCATATGGAACCGCTCCAGCCAGGCGAACGCGTTGTCGTGGATGAACTGGCGCACCTCGCCGCGCCCATAATCCGGACGCGTGTCGCCCCACGGCGTCGTCGAGCGCCAATCGTTGAAGAAGTAGATGCCGCCCTTATCGTCTTCCGACCAGCCGTCGAACTGCCACAAGTTCAGGTCGCTGGGACCGAAGTGGTTGTAGACCACGTCCTGAATCACCGCCAGGCCGAGCGCGTGCGCCTGCTTGACCAACCGCTTCAACGCGTCCGGACCGCCGTAGGCGCTCTCCACCGCGAAGATGTGCGCCGGGTTGTAGCCCCAGGAATAGTCGCCGGCGAACTCTGCCACCGGCATCAGCTGGATCGCGTTGGCGCCGAGCTTGACGATGTGGCCGAGCTTCTCGGCCATTTCGTCGAGATCGCTGACCTCACCGTCCGCCTGGCTGGCGAACGTCCCGGCGTGCAACTCGTAGATGACGAGTTCGTTGAACGTCGGCGGCGTGAACTCATCCCCGGCCCAGTCGAACGCATCGTGGTCGTAGATCACCCCGTTGCCCACCGAGTTGGTGACGTGCGCCGCGTACGGGTCGACCTTGGTGAGCACCTGCTCGCCATTGGTGATCTGGAACTTGTACTCCTGGCCGGCCTTCGCGTCCGGCACAAAACCAGCCCAGTTGCCGTTGCCTTCGCCCGCTAACTGATTGGCATCGGACGTCCAGTCGTTGAACTCACCGACCACCGCGACCGCAGAGGCGTGCGGCGCCCAGACCCGGAAGCCGACTCCCTCGGGCGTAACCACCGCGCCCATCCCCGAGAACTCCACCTTTTCCCCCTTCGATGAAGCCAACCTACCGGGGTCGGTAAGCTCAATGGGCAACCTCAAACCGAGTCCTGGAGCGAAATGCCCATCCCGATCGCCACCGCACTGCGGTCGCAGGGAGTGTGGGTAGGCACGCTCGGCTCGTTCGCTGTCGCCTGGGGCAGCTGCCACCCCGAATTCTCCCCGTCAGCATACGGCTGGCCGTCCGAGCTGATCAACGCGATCGGAGAGTCGGCTCCGCAGCCGGTCAACCGCATCCTGATCGTGCTCGGGGTGATCGCCCTTACCTGGGCCTGGTGGCACATCCGGCCGACGCGCGACCGCGCGCCCGTCCATGCCGGTACGGCGATGCTGCTCTGGTCGCTCCCGTTGCTGCTAGTACCCCCGGTGCTCAGCCCGGACGCGGTGCTGTACGCCGACCTGGGTTGGACGCTGCACGCCGGCCACAACCCCTACGAAGTCGGCCTGGCGACCTCTGGTGGACCGTTCGCGGCCTGGGTCGACCCACTCTGGGCGGGCAGCGGTGTGGCGTATCCCCCCTTGTCATTGCACCTGAACCAGCTGATCGTCACCGCGACCGGGCTGCATCCGTACTGGTCGGTGATCGCCATGCGAATCCCGGCGGTGGTCGCGGTGGTGGCGATGGTTGTCCTGGTGCCACGCATCGCCAAGCTGCTCGTACGCCCGGCGCGCGGCGCGGTCTGGTTGGGCGTCCTCAACCCGCTGCTGCTGCTGCACTTCATCGGCGCCGCCCACAACGACGCACCGATGGTCGCCCTTTCGCTGGCCGCCGTCTGGGTGGTCTGCCGCTGGCCGAAGTGGTGGGCATCATTCCTGGTCGGCCCAGCGGTCGTGGCACTCGCGATGGCGTTCAAGCAGCAGGGTGGACTCACCGTGATCGCGGTTGCCGGGCTGCCGGTCGCGGCTGCTTTGGTTGCCGCCCCGATGGCGCGTCGGCTGTGGCTGCTCGGCTGGCGAACCGCCCTCGCCACGGCAGTGACGCTCGTGGTCTTCGCGGGTGTCAGCCTCGCGAGCGGGCTGGGCTTCGGCTGGGTCGAGTGGCTCGACCTGATGGGCCTGGCCGGCACCCCGGCACCGCTGGCGCTACTGAGCAAGGGCGGCGCGCTGATCTGGCAGGCCGCCGGCGGCTCGTACACGGGTTTCCTGATCGTGGCCGGGCGGGTGGGCACCGCCATCCTGCTCGCGGTGCTGGTCTGGCTCGGTGTCCGCTTCGCCAACCGTCCGCTCGCGCTGGTGGCCTGGGCATCGCTGGTGATCGCAGTGCTCGGCCAGGCGCTGCACCCGTGGTACCTGCCGTGGTCGCTCGCGCTGCTGGGTTTGATTCCGCTGAACCGGCGCCAACGCTATTGGGTGTTCGGCTTCGCGATCGCGTTCTGCATCTGGAACGCGCTGCAGACCGTGATTTGGCACGGCCAGGTCTGAGATCGCCTTGGCCAGGCACACGTCCACTTGACCCTGGGTGGCAGGATCACCGTATGCGAGTGGCTATCGGCGGCAGCACTGGACTGATCGGTTCCGCACTCAGCCGGCACTTGGTCGGCGCCGGGCACGAGGTGGTCCGGCTGGTGCGGGGCGAGATCAGCGCGTCCGACCAGCGGCGCTGGGATCCGGACGCGGGACGCATCGACTCCCCCGGCCTCGACGACGTGGATGCGGTGGTTAACCTCGCCGGCGCGTCGATCGCCGGCGGCCGCTGGACCAAGGATCGCAAGACCGAGATCCGACGCTCACGGATCACATCGACCCTCACCATCGTCACCTCGCTGTCGCCAGGCGGACGCTGCCAGCGCCTGCTGAACGGCTCGGCCATCGGGTATTACGGCGACACCGGCACCGAGATCGTGGACGAAACCATGCCCGTCGGACGCGGTTTCCTGGCCGGCGTGGTGGCCGACTGGGAAGCCGCGGCCGCCCACTCCCCGGTATCTACCGCGCTGCTGCGCACCGGAAACGTGCTGGCCCGCCACGGCGGCTACCTCGCCGCGCAATGGCCGGCGTTCGCGCTGGGACTGGGGGGACGCGTGGGCAGCGGCCGCCAGTTCGTGTCGTGGATCAGCCTCGCCGATCACGTCCGCGCGACCGCTTTTCTGCTGGATTCCGAGCTCACCGGCCCCGTGAATCTGGTCGCTCCCGAGCCGGTCAGCAACGCCGAGTTCACCCGCGTCTTCGGTTCGCACGTGCATCGACCCACGCCGCTGCCGCTGCCGCTGGGTGCGGTCGGCCTCGTCTTCGGCCGCGAGTTCGTGAAGGAACTGTTGCTGCCCGGCCAGCGCGTCCGTCCGGCCCGTTTGCTGGACGCCGGCTTCGAGTTCGAGCACAAGACCGTCCGCCAGGCGTTCGCCGCCCTGAGCTGACCGAGGACACCAACCGCCTCGGCGGTAGACTCCCTACTTCCAAGTTGAGCGACTGATTGGTGTGATGTGTCGAGTCCCGTTGAGCTCACCCCGTCCGGAGTGCCTGGGCCGTTCGCTGCCCTTGGCCTGACTTTCGATGACGTGCTGCTGCAGCCCAACGAGTCGGACGTGATCCCGTCCGCGGTCGACACCACCACGTGGGTGACCAAGCGCATCCAGCTTCGGGTACCGCTGCTCAGCTCGGCGATGGACACCGTCACCGAGTCGCGGCTGGCGATCGCGATGGCGCGCGAGGGCGGCATGGGCATCCTGCATCGCAACATGTCCGCCGAAGACCAGGCCGGCCAGGTCGACCGGGTGAAGCGTTCCGAGGCGGGCATGATCGACCAGCCGATCACCACCACCCTGGACGCCACCATCGGCGAGGTGGACGAGATGTGCGGGCACTTCCGGATCTCCGGGGTGCCCGTCGTCGATTCCGACCTGAAGCTGCTCGGCATCGTCACCAACCGCGACATGCGCTTCGAGGACGACCCGAACCGTCCGGTCGGCGAGGTGATGACCCCGATGCCGCTGGTCACCGGCTGGCCCGGCATCAGCAGCGAGGAAGCCCTGCAACTGCTGGCCAAGCACAAGATCGAGAAGCTGCCCCTGGTCGACGCCGACGGACGCTTGCGCGGCCTGATCACGCTCAAGGACTACGTGAAGTCCGACAAGTACCCGATGGCTAGCAAGGATCCGCAGGGTCGGCTCCGCGTGGGCGCCGCGATCGGCTTCTTCGGGGACGCCTGGGAGCGCGCCATGATGCTGGTCGACGCCGGCGTGGACGCGATCGTCGTCGACACCGCGCACGGGCATTCGCAGGGCGTGCTGGAGATGATCCGCCGGCTGAAGGCCGAGCCGGCCGCGGCCGAGGTGGACATCATCGGCGGCAACATCGCGACCTACGCCGGCGCCCTGGCCCTGGTCGAAGCCGGCGCGGACGGAGTGAAGGTCGGCGTCGGACCGGGCTCGATCTGCACCACCCGGGTGGTCGCCGGGGTCGGCGTCCCACAGGTGACCGCCATTCACGAGGCCGCGGCGGCGTGCCGTCCGGCCGGCGTCCCGGTAATCGGCGACGGTGGCCTGCAGTACTCCGGCGACATCGCGAAAGCCCTGGTCGCCGGCGCGAACACGGTGATGCTCGGCTCGCTGCTGGCCGGTTGCGAGGAGAGCCCCGGCGAGCTGGTCTTCATCAACGGCAAGCAGTACAAGTCGTACCGCGGCATGGGCTCGCTGGGCGCCATGGCTGCCCGCGGACGCAAGATGTCGTATTCGAAGGACCGCTACTTCCAGGGCGACGTCGCCAGCGACGACAAGCTGATCCCCGAGGGCATCGAAGGCCAGGTCGCCTATCGCGGGCCGCTGTCCGCGGTCGCCTACCAGCTCGTCGGCGGGCTGCGGCAGTCGATGTTCTACACCGGCGCCAGCACCATCGACGAACTGCACACCAAGGGACGCTTCGTCCGGATCACCGCCGCCGGCCTGCGCGAGTCGCATCCACACGACATCCAGATGACCATCGAAGCACCCAACTACACGTCCCAGTCCTGAGCAAGGGAGCTCATCATGATCGAGATCGGCCGTTCCAAGCGTGCCCTGCCCGTCTTCGGGTTGGACGACATCGCCATCGTGCCCACCCGGCGCACCCGCGGCATCGAAGAGGTGAACCTCAGCTGGAAGATCGACGCGCTCAACTTCGACTTCCCGATGGTGGCCGCGCCGATGGATTCGGTGATGTCGCCGGCCACAGCCATCGCGATGGGCCGGCTCGGTGGCCTGGGCGTGCTCAATCTGGAAGGCCTGTGGACGCGCTACGCCGACCCGGAACCGCTGCTCACCGAACTGGCCGACATCGACGACCAGCTCGCTGCCACCCGGCGGATGCAGGAGCTCTACGCCGAGCCGATCAAGGCTGAGCTGATCACCGGCCGGATGGCCGAGATCCGCGAGGCCGGGGTGCCGGTGGCCGGTTCGCTGTCCCCGCAGACCTGCGCCGAGTTCGCCAGCGTCGTGGAGAAGGCCGGCGTGGACTTCTTCGTGATCCGCGGCACCACGGTCTCGGCCGAGCACGTCTCCACGGTTTGCGAGCCGCTGAACCTGAAGAAGTTCATCTACGAACTCGACGTGCCGGTGATCGTCGGCGGCTGCGCCACCTACCAGTCGGCACTGCACCTGATGCGAACCGGTGCGGCCGGCGTCCTGGTCGGCTTCGGCGGTGGCGCGACCAAGCGCACGCGCAACGTGCTGGGCGTCGAGGTGCCGATGGCGTCCGCGCTGGCCGACGTGGCCGAGGCCCGGCGCGACTACCTGGACGAGTCCGGCGGCCGCTACGTCCATGTGATCGCGGACGGTGCCCTTGGCAAGTCCGGCGACATTGCCAAGGCGATCGCCTGCGGCGCGGACGCGGTCATGGTCGGCTCCCCGCTGGCCCGCGCCACCGAGGCGCCGGGCAAGGGCTACCACTGGGGACCGGAGGCCTGGCACGCCACGCTGCCGCGCGGTGAGCGGGTCAAGTTCGGCGCGGTCGGCACGCTCGAGGAGATCCTGCTCGGACCGTCCCACGTCGCCGACGGCACGATGAACCTGGTCGGCGCGCTGCGCCGGGCGCTGGCCACCACCGGCTACTCCGACGTCAAGGAGTTCCAGCGGGTGGAAGTGGTCGTTCACTCCTAAGCCCATGTCGCCGCTCGAGGTGGTGCTGCTGGTCGCAGCCGTGGCGCTGGCCGTAGGTCTGGCGGCGCTGTTCGTCGTCCACCAACGCACCCGGACGGAGCTGCGCGAAGCCCTCGCGGCCCGCCACCGGGCAGTGAACGCGCAGAAGCAGGCCACCGAACTGGCGACCGCAGCCGAGCGGATGCGCATCCTGAGGGAGATGCACGACGTGATCGCGCACTCGCTGGCGATCATGATTGCGCAGGCGGACGGCGGCAGTTACGTGGTGGCCGACAGCGCCGCCGCCAAACGCGCGCTCGTCACAATCGCCGAGACCGGACGGGTGGCGCTCGCCGACACCCGCCGCATCCTGGGCATGCTGCGCCACGGCGAGGAGGCCGAACTGACGCCGACGCCGACGCAGGCTTCGCTGGACGAATTGATCGAGCAGGCTCGCCAGGCCGGGCTGCAGGTGTCGCTGATCCGGGTCGGCCAGCCGCGTGGCATGCCTTCGGGGTCGCGGCTGGCGCTGTACCGCATCTGCCAGGAGGCGCTGACCAACGTGATCAAGCACGCCGGCGAAGGCGCCAAGGTGATCGTCGCGGTGAGCTGGGTGGACGACGAGGTCACGCTGACCGTCACCGACCGGGACGGTGAGGGCACTCGGACCCTTGATCCCGACGCGGAAGAGCCGTTATCAGGCCTGGGCCTTGGCCTGATCGGCATGCGGGAGCGGGCCGAGCTGATCGGCGCGACCTTCGAGGCGGGCGAGACCGAGGACGGGTTCCGGGTGCGCACGATCATTCCGCTCGCCGCTTCATTGGAGGAGACGCATGCCTGAGCCTGCCACCGAACCGATCCGCGTGGTGCTGGTCGACGACCAGCATCTGGTGCGCGCCGGGCTGGCGATGGTGATCAACGCCCAGACCGACATGACCGTCGCCGGGCAGGCATCCGATGGGCTGGAGGCGCTGGACCTGCTCGCCGATTGTGCTGCGGACGTGGTGCTGATGGACGTGCGGATGCCCCACCTGGACGGGTTGGAGGCCACCCGGCGGCTGATCGATGCGGCCGATCTGGCCGGTCACGAGCCGCCCAGGGTCGTGATGCTCACCACCTATGACTTGGACGAATACCTGTTGGCTGCGATCAAGGCCGGCGCGTCCGGTTTCCTGCTGAAGAACGCGCCGCCGGACGACCTGCTGGCCGCCATTCGTACGGTTCGGGACGGGGACGCGGTGGTGGCCCCTTCCGCCACCCGCCGGCTGCTGGCTCATGTGGCTACCGGTGTCGGCGCGCCGACCCTTGAGCCCGACCACCGGGTGGAGTGTCTCACCGACCGTGAACGCGAAGTGCTGGAGCTGATCGCGCGCGGCCTGTCGAACGCCGAGATCTCCGCTGAACTGTTCCTCTCCGAGACGACCGTAAAGACCCATGTGCGGCACATCCTCACCAAGCTGGAGGTCCGCGATCGCGTCCAGGCCGTGGTGGTCGCCTACGAGTCCGGTCTGGCCGGCTCCCGCTGAGTGTCGACAGCTCAGGCCACGCGGGTGCCCTTGGGAAGCATGGCGTAGGGAATCCGCAGGCGCTGTACGGCGATCCAGAAGAAAACGCCGCCGATCAGGATGTTCGCAGCAAGTCCCCAAGGCCAGATCGGGGTCTCGACGTTGACCACTCGGCGCTTGACCGGGCTCTCCACGTTCACCGTCGCACCACCCTTGGTCGTGGTGACGATGGCGTTGCCCTGGTCGTCGTAGACGACCGTGTAGCCGGGCATCCCGTCGTAGTACTGCGAGCACTGGTCGAACTCGAGCTGCGGCGGCATGCTCAACTGCCGCACCCCCCAGCGGATCGTGGCCAACGGGTCCGAACCCAGCGACTGGTACTGGCTCAGGTTCTTCGCCGCACCCGGCGGCAGCGGGGCCGCGTCCGCCACGATCACGAACGGGTTCACCACAGTGATCCACCACACCCGATCGGCGTGGGTGATCGTGTGGTTCTCCACGAACCAGGTGCACTTACCGATGGGTGCCGCGGGCATGCCGGTGCCGTCACCGTCCGGGTTGGCTGCCCAGTACTTGTCGAGCGCGCGGTTGTAGTCGTCCTGCACCTGACCGGTCAGTCCCCAGACCCGGACGGGCTGTTCATCGGTCACCATCGGTATCAGCAGGCCCATCACCATGGTGGAGATGACGGTCAGGAACGCGATGCTCAGATAGGTCATCACCGCAGACCCGGCCGGCCGCGAGGTCACCGCGGACCAGCCGAGCCCGATCGCACAGACCACGGCCACCTCTGCCAGCACCACGCCGAAGACCACCAGCACCTGCCAGACCGAGATGTTGCCCAACACCATCGACCAGACGATGAACGGCAGCGCCACCACCAGGAAGACCGCCGCGGTCAGCCACGCAGCCAGCAGCTTCCCGGCCGCGATCTCGAACGCGCTCAGCCGGGTGGCCTGCAGGGTGGCCAGCGTGCCGCCAGCACGATCGCCGTTGATCGACATCGCCGAGAAAGTCGGCGCGATCAGTAGTCCCATGCCCAGGACGAAGAACGTGATCACCCCGAAGGCCATCGGTCCGGCCTGGACGTTGTTGTTGTCCCAGGAGTAGATCTCGTGCGCGGCCCAGATGATCAGCCCGGTCACCGCGCCGAGCAGCACGAACCAGCCGGCCAGCGCCCAGATCCAGCGCTTGGAGCGGATCCGCTGCTTGAGTTCCAGTTCGATGACCGTGCGCAGGCCACCGAAGCTCAGCGTCCAGGTGTTCATACCCGCTCCTCGTTCAGCGAAAGGTAGGTCTCCTCGAGCCGTCCGGAGACCGGCGAGATGGTGTGCAGCGACACGTCCGCGCCTACCGCTGCCCGGACGAGCTCACGGGCCGAGTCATAGCCGGAGAGTTGCACGACGACCTCGCCGTTGGGCTGGCCCGTCCAGGGGATGCCGGCGTCGTCGAGGAACGTGCGCAGGCCTACCGGGTCGATCGCGTCCAGCCGCCAGCCCCGCTGGACGGACCCGGACGCGCCGGCCGCGGACGCGTCCACCGTCCGTCCGCGGGAGAGGAAGACCGCGTGGTCGTAGAGCTCTTCGAGCTCGGAGAGCACGTGCGAGGAGACCAGCACGGTCTTGCCCTCACGCGCCAAGTCGCGGAGCAGATCCCGCAGTTCGATCCGGGAGCGGGGGTCGAGCCCGGACGCGGGTTCGTCCAGCAGCAGTACCTGCGGATCGTGCACCAGCGCCCTGGCCAGGCCGAGCCGCTGCTTCTGGCCGCGGCTGAGTACCCGCGCCGGCCGGTGCGCGAACTCAGTCAGGTGCACTCGACGCAGCAGGTCGTCGACCAACCCGAGCGTGCCCGCACGCGGAATGCCATAGGCGTGCGCGAAGGTGGT
Organism: Actinomycetes bacterium; assembly: GCA_029778515.1. Next base: position 10,624 of record JAKOQD010000055.1, on the reverse strand, counting down.
GAGGATCTCGGTGCAGGTGAGCGCATCCCAGGTGCCGAAGGCGTCCGGCATCCAGCCGACGTGCGAACGCGCGCTCAGGTTCTCGGACTCGACGTCGTGACCGGCGATGATCGCCTTGCCCGCGTCCGGCTTGAGCAAGCCGCTGAGCAGGAGCAGCAGCGTGGTCTTGCCGGAGCCGTTCGGTCCGATCAGCGCAGTCACCGCACCGGCGGGAGCGGTGAAGGTGATGCCGTCCACGGCCCGGACGTCACCGAATGCCCGCGCCAGCCCCATCGCCTCGATGCCCGGGGGCGGCGCTTCCATCAAGGTCGGTTCGATCATGCCCGTCAGCCTACGAACGGCATCGGCGGTCGGCGTCCTCCTGCGCGGCGCGGCGAATCATCCGAAAGGACGATCTTGGCTGGTAATTGGGGACGGTTCCATTTCCCGCCAAACCGAGGTGCTCGACAGATCGAATTGCCTTGTCAACCGATGGCGCGAAATGGGGACGGTTCCATTACGCGCCAGCACGGCCGAAACGCTCCCGGGGCGGGATGCCTCGGGAGCGTCGGGGGCTTCGACAGGCTCAGCCAGCGTTAGGACTCAGCCAGCGTGGGACTCAGCCAGCGTGATGGCCGTCAGTCGTCGTAGCCGTAGCGGTTCTCCCAGCGGTCCTCGGTGCGATCGGACGCGTAGCGCGCGACCGTGGTGTCCTTGCCGGAGCCACCGCTCAGCTTGTCGGCCCCGCTGCCGCCTTCGAGCAGGTCGTGGCCGGAACCGCCGTAGAGCTTGTCCTTGCCCGACTCGCCCTCGATGTGGTCGTTGCCGGAGTTACCGTAGATCTTGTCGGCGCCCCAGCTGCCTTCGAGCGTGTCGCCGCCCGAGCCGCCGGAGATCCAGTCGTTGCCTTCGCCGCCGTCGACCTCGTCGTAGCCACTGCCAGCGCAGATCACGTCGTTGCCGCCGTTGCCGTCGATGTCGTCGTTGCCGCCGAAGGTCACGATCACGTCCCGTCCGGCGGTGCCCTCGATGTCGTCCGAGCCTTCGGTGCCGACGATCGTGGCAGCCAGCCCGTTGCAGGTGGCGGTGGCCATCGGCAGCGGAACTGCGGTGGCGGCCGTCGGGGCGACTAGTGCCAGTCCGGCGCCTGCGCCGATCACGGCGAGAGCGGTGAGGCTGGTGCGAATACGTCCTGCGAACATGTCCATCTCCTTTGGTTGCCGTCCGCTTCGGACAGACGGTTCGTGTTGTCGATGGCACTAGTTGACCGGACGCGGGTGAGACCGGTGTGAGCCGATGATGAGGACTTCTTCATCCAGTTGCCGCCCTGTCTCGCTTGCCGCGAAGTGATCGCTTGAGCGGTGGGACGCAGGCGCTTGCCTTGTCTGCTTGGTGTCCGGGCAACGCAAAGGGCCCCACCTAATCGGGTGGGACCCATGCGCGACTGATCAGGCCGAGGCGGTTCCTTGGCGCACCAACTAGATCGCGAGCAGCCCCGCGGCGACGGCGACGAACACCCATGGAACCCATTGGGCAGCTTTGGCCGAACGGAGTACGTCCGCGAGCCGGGCACCGGCTAGGCCTACGAGAGCAATCATTGGAACTGACCAGTCCCAACTGCCCCATGCGCGGACGATGTACACGGCCACGAACGCGGCCAGCGAGAATCCGACGAATGCAAGGTCTGAACCGTACTCTTGATCTCGGTGCACCGTCCTGTCGGCCGGGTCCGAATCGACGACGTCCGGACGCCCGCGGCCTCTGAAGACACCCCAGATCACTCCGCCTGCGAACACGAACGCGCTAACGACCCACACCAGTTCTTGCACTGGAATCATGGTCGGCAATTCTCGTAGATCTGATCAATCCCGAAGACGATAGCAGCGAACGTCAGCAGTCCCTTACCGATGGCTATGGCTTTCTCGGCTTTGGTGGTCGCTCCCATGACCAGTTTTGCAGTCTGAGTGATGCCACCCAGCGCCTCGATGTACTTCCGGATCTTGGCGATCTTGGCGACCGCGAAGATCGTGGAGCCGACTGCCCACGCGATCGCAGCGACGCACTTGGTGACCTTCCACCAATCCACGCCAGGATCGAGGGTGATCGGGAACGCAGCATCGTCGCCAGCGTCAACAACCTGGATGAGAGTATTTCCGTCCACCCGATAGTGCGTGTCAACGGCTCGCCCGTTCGCGTCAACAGCCCAGGGAGCATGAACGACCGCTACCTGCTCAACCGTGACCTCTTCGTGGGTCGAGACCGGCGGAATACTAGCAAGAGCTTTCTCCTGCGCAGGAGTCGGATCGACGCTCACGTCGTAGTTAGCGCCCAGAATCGACTCAACCTCCCGGTTGACTCGCTCCCACTCGCCCGGATCAGCCAGAACCCGGGTCACCGGAGCCATCACAGCAAGGGCGCCGTCGGCCAGTTCGACTAGTTCGCCTCCTCTCGGCAGCTCTAGTGGGAACTCGATCTCGTCGGGCGCATCCGCGTCCGCCAGTACGGCGATCAACTGGACACCGTTGTCGGTGGCGCGCGTAACCACGTCAGTGCTGGGCGCGACCTCGGTCTGAACCAACACACCATCGACCAGCTTGCTAGCGTCGGCGTCGCCCGCGACGCTGATCCCAATCTCAGGAACCCCCGGGGCCGACAAGGTGGTAGCACCATCCTTCGTGACCGTGATCTCGGCGCCGTCGTCATTGGCCACCTCAAAACCGCCCTTGGTCTTCTTGAGCGGAACCTCATCAGCCGCTGATGCCGCATCCGCAAGATCGGCCACGGTCGCGGGGTTGCCCGCTTCGAAGTCCTCGGCCGCATCCGAGATGGCCGCGACGTCTTCCGAAGCACCGATGTCGGTGGCAACAGCCACAGTAGTCGCCGGCGGGGCTGGCTTGTCGTCGGCTTTCGCGGGGGTGGCGAGCTGGCAACTGGCAACCGTGAAGGCCACCGTCATAACTCCGACCAGGGCCTGCCTGATCGAGGTGGGCAATCCCATCTCGTCTCCTTGTGCACTTCGGGGGTAGGGCTGCTTCCGCAGCAAGGGCCGTCTGGCCAGCTGATACCGTCCCAGTGCCCTCGGGCGTGGGTCAAGGCCCAAATCATCGTTTCGGTGTACGAGTTCGTACGGCTTCCATCGGTTGGTTCTGCAACGACAAGGCTGCGTAGATATGTGCCACCGAAGTTCGGTCCAGAATCGGCGTTGCCGAAGATTACATCCGCCCCCAATTTATTCCGAATCTGAGAGGGACTAGCCCGGCAGGAGGATCGCGGACGCACGAAGGGCCCCACCCGAAACCGGGTGGGGCCCCTCTGTCAGCAGCGGCTCAGCGGTGGTCTCGACAAGCTCGACCAACCGACAAGCTCGACCAACCGGTGGTCAGTGGCTGTGACCGTGGCTGTGCTCAGCCTCGTCCTTGGCCGGCTTCTCGACCACCGAGGTCTCGGTGGTGAGCAGCAGGGACGCGATGGACGCGGCGTTGGCCAGCGCCGACCGGGTCACCTTCACCGGGTCGATAGTGTTTCCGACAGGTACGACCGAAACCCGAGTTGCCTGAGCGATCAAGCCCTCCGCTGTTGATTCCGCCGAGCTCGATAACCCGCCTGAGCGCCGACGATAGCTCCGATGATGGCGCCGATGGAGCCCACTTGCGCTGGGTCAGCGCCAGCAACCATCGCGCCGACCACCCACCCGATCGAGAAGCCCGCCACAGCCCCCAGTGCCCACAACCCGAAGACTTTCAGCATGACGATTCCTAGCACGAGTATTTCTTGGTGCCCGCGTAGACGGGCGATACACCGATTGCCGAGAAGTACCAGTTGAACACTACCTTTGCGCACTGTTTTTCCTTCGCAGCAGCCTTCATCTTCTCCCCGATGTCTGTGAGTATCCAGCCGGCGTATAATCCGCAGCCGGCTGCGACCAGAGCATTTGGGATGATGCCGCAGGCCGCAGCCCCAATTCCAAGATAGCTGGCCTTCCCAGCAACCCGCTTCACTTCACTCTTGCTGAAGTACGTGATCACACCATCAAACCAAACCGTCGTGGTCGGGTCCATGGTGACTGGATAGTCTGTGCTGGAATCAGTTTCCACAACCTGCCGTATCGTGAGTCCGTCAACGACGTAGTGCGTGTCGAGGCTCCTGCCTCTGGCATCCACGGCCCACGGCTCTTCGATCGAAGCGATTCGCCTAATGGATGTGACGGATTCTGGCCCCGCAGGAGTCCCCGCCTTCTGACCCTCCGATCGGAGTACCGTCCGGCTGACAGTCGCGCTGATGTCGATCGAACCATCCTTGTTGAGGACGATCCGGCCGTCGCTCGGCAGTTCGAGTGGGAATTCGATCTCGTTGGGCGCATCCGCGTCCGCCAGTACCGCGATCAACTGGACACCGTTATCGGTGGCACGCGTCACCACGTCCGTGCTTGGTGCCACCTCAGTCTGAACCAACACACCATCGACCAGCTTGCTGGCCTCGGCGTCACCCGCGACGCTGATCCCAATCTCGGGAACTCCCGGGGCTGACAGGGTGACCTCGCCATCCTTCGTGACCGCGATCTCCGCGCCGTCGTCATCGGCCACCCTGAAACCGCCGTTGGTCTTCTTCAGTGGCACCTCATCAGCCGCAGTTGCCGCATCCGCAAGATCGGCCACAGCCGCGGGGTCGCCCGCTTCGAAGTCCTCTGCCGCATCCGAGATGGCCGCCACGTCGTCTGAAGCACCGCTGTCGACGGCGACCGTCGCGGCGGGCGCTGGCGGGGCTACCTTCTCTTCGGCGCGAGCTGGGGTAGCGAGCTGGCAACTGGCAACCATGAAGGCCACCGTCATGGCTCCGACCAGGACCTGTCTGATCGAGGTGGACAATCCCATCGTGTCTCCTTGTGCACTTCGGGGGTAGTAGCTGCTCCTGCAGCTTGGCCGGAATGCTCGCAGAACAGGGGAACGGGCGTCAATCACTAAATCATCATTCGGGTGTACGAGTTCGTATGGTTCCAAGTCCGGGTTCAGTCAGATCGCAGGCACGCTGAGCATGCGCCGGCCCGGGACAGGCAGCAGGGCCCCACCCGATCCCGGGTGGGGCCCTCCGTCAGCAGCTGCTCAGCGGTGGTCTCGACAAGCTCGACCAACCGACAAGCTCGACCAACCGATGGTCAGTGGCTGTGACCGTGGCTGTGCTCGTCCTCGTCCTCGGCCGGCTTCTCGACCACCGCAGTCTCGGTGGTGAGCAGCAGGGACGCGATGGACGCGGCGTTGGCCAGCGCCGACCGGGTCACCTTGACCGGGTCGATGACGCCCTGGGCAACCATGTCGCCGTACTCGCCGGTCGCGGCGTTGTAGCCCTGGCCGGAGTCGAGTTCGGACACCTTGGAGACGATCACCAAGCCCGGCACGCCGCCGTTCTCAGCGATCCAGCGCAGCGGCTCGCCGACCGCCTTGGCCACGATGGCCACGCCGGTCTTCTCGTCGCCCACCAGCCCGAGACCGTCGGCCAGCACCTTGGCGGCATGGACGAGAGCCGAGCCGCCACCGGCGACGATGCCCTCCTCGATGGCCGCGCGGGTCGCGGAGACCGCGTCCTCGATACGGTGCTTGGTCTCCTTGAGCTCGACCTCGGTGGCAGCGCCGACCTTGATCACGCAGACGCCGCCGGCCAGCTTGGCCACCCGCTCCTGCAGCTTCTCGCGATCCCAATCGGAATCGCTGCGCTCGATCTCGGCGCGCAGCTGCGCGACTCGACCGGAGACCTCCTCGGCATGGCCGGCACCCTCGACGATCGTCGTGTTGTCCTTGGTGACCACGATCCGCCGGGCGCGGCCGAGGGAATCCAGCCCGATCTGGTCGAGCTTGAGCCCGACCTCGGGAGCGATCACCTTGCCGCCGGTGAGGATCGCGATGTCCTCCAGCATGGCCTTGCGGCGGTCGCCGAAGGCCGGCGCCTTGACCGCGACCGAGGTGAAGGTGCCCTTGATCTTGTTCACCACGAGGGTGCTCAGGGCCTCGCCGTCGACGTCCTCAGCCACGATGAACAGGGTGCCACCGGCACCGATGACCTTCTCCAGCAGCGGAAGGAGGTCGTTCATCGAGCTGATCTTGCCCTGGTTGATCAGGATGTAGGGATCGTCGAGGATCGCCTCCATCCGCTCCGGGTCGGTGACGAAGTAGGGCGAAAGGTAGCCCTTGTCGAACTGCATGCCCTCGGTGAACTCGAGTTCGGTGCCGAAGGTGTTCGACTCGTCGACCGTGATCACGCCGTCCTTGCCGACCTTATCGAAGGCGTCGGCGATCAGGTGACCGATCTGCTCGTCGCGAGCGGAGATCGTGGCCACGTTGGCCATGTCGGCGGTGGTCTCGACGTCGCGGGCGATGCTCTTCAGCTCGGTCTCGAGCGCCGTCACGGCAGCATCGATACCGCGCTTCAGCGCGATCGGGTTGGCGCCGGACGCGACCGCGCGCAGGCCCTCGTGCACGAGCGCCTGGGCCAGGACGGTGGCGGTGGTGGTGCCATCGCCGGCCACGTCATTGGTCTTGGTGGCGACCTCCTTGGCCAGCTGGGCGCCGAGGTTCTCGAACGGATCGGAGAGCTCCACCTCCTTGGCGACGGTCACGCCGTCGTTGGTGATGGTCGGGGCGCCCCACTTCTTGTCGAGGACGACGTAGCGCCCCTTGGGCCCGAGGGTCACCTTCACGGTGTTGGCGAGGATGTCGACACCACGCTCGAGCGAGCGGCGGGCCTCCTCGTCAAACTGAAGGATCTTTGCCATGTGTGGGTTCCTTACTTGGTGACTACGGCGAGGATGTCGCGGGCGTTGAGCAGCAGGTACTCCTGGCCGTTGTACTTGACCTCGGTGCCGCCGTACTTGCTGAAGATGACGACGTCACCCTCGGCCACGTCGAGCGGGACGCGATTGCCGTTGTCGTCGATGCGGCCGGGGCCGGTGGCGAGCACCTTGCCCTCCTGCGGCTTCTCCTTGGCGGTATCGGGGATGACCAGGCCGGAGGCGGTGGTCTGCTCGGCTTCCAGCGGCTGGACGAGGATGCGATCCTCGAGCGGCTTGATCGTGACTGCCACGTCAATAACCTTTCGTTCTTGCAGGACGCGAACGCCCTGATGATCAGGTGTTTCCCGGCCTCGGCGTCGTCGCGGGTGCCACCGAAGGCTGATTGGCACCCTCAAGGTGAGAGTGCTAAGTCGAAATGTATCGCGGGCTTAGCACTCGATCAAGCCGAGTGCCAGCCGGTGATGGCTAAGCTGGTGGGTATGAATTGGCCCGACAGCGTGATCTGGTGGCATGTGTACCCGCTGGGCTTCGTCGGCGCGGAGCGCAGCGCGTCCCACGAGGTGCAGCACCGCCTGCCGCAACTCGTGAACTGGCTCGACTATCTGATCGATCTCGGCTGCAACGGGCTGCTGCTCGCGCCGGTCTTCGCGTCCGCCAGCCACGGTTACGACACGCTCGATCACTACCGCATCGATCCCCGGCTCGGGGACGAGCACGACTTCCGGGCCTTGGTGGACGAGTGCCACGCCCGCGGTATCCGGGTGTGCCTGGACGGGGTCTTCAACCACCTCGACCGGGATCACCCGATCGTGCAGCGGGCGTTGGCAGCGGGCCCGGACAGCGAGGACGGCCGCTGGATCCGCTGGTCGGGCGAGCATCCGTACTGCTTCGAGGGGCATTCCCGGCTGGTCGAGCTGGATCTCAGCCAGCCGGTCGTGGCGAAGTACGTGGCACAGGTGATGAACCACTGGCTCGACCGTGGTGCGGACGCCTGGCGCCTGGACGCCGCCTACGGCCAGGGCGCCGAGGTCTGGGCCCCGATCCTGGCCGAGGTGAAGGCCGCGCACCCGGATGCGTGGGTGTTCGCCGAAGTGATCCATGGCGACTACGCCGAGTTCGTCCGCGCGGCCGGTGTGGATTCGGTAACGCAGTACGAGCTGTGGCACGCGATCTGGGACTCGCTGAACGATGGGAATTTCTTCTCCCTGGATTGGACACTGCAGCGGCATCGTGAGTTCTGCAAGAGCTTCCGTCCGCAGACGTTCATCGGCAACCACGACGTCACCCGGATCGCGACCAAGCTGAGCAATCCGTCGCATGTCTCGCTGGCCACGGCCCTGCTGATGCTGCTGCCGGGGATCCCGTCCATCTACGCCGGGGACGAGCAGGGCTTCACCGGGCTGAAGGAGGAGAACCACTACGGCGACGACGCCGTGCGGCCGCCGTTCCCGGGTGCGCCGTCCGAGCTGCTGCCGTTCGGGGAGGCCACGCACGCCGACTATGTCGAACTCATCGGGATTCGGCGCCGGCATCCGTGGCTGGTGGACGCGACGGTGACCACGAGCGACGTGACCAACACCTCGATCGCGGTCCATCTCGACTCCGGTGACAGCCACCTCACCCTGCGGCTGAACATCGGCGATTCGGCCGTGGACGGGCTCGCGCCGCACAGCTGGTCGTTGACCTGAATCGACCGATCCACGCGACCCACCGTGACGCCACGGTCCTGCGGATCGAAATGCGGGCTCTCAGCGCGGATCGGGTGCTGAGAACCCTCATTTCGATGGCCGCGCGTCCGTCCGCTGCGCGACGAGGGCGCGGGCACCGTCCGTCGTGGGGGTCAGAATCAGGGTGGCCGAGCGCGAACCCCTTGGCTTCAGGCGTTTGCGCAGGACCGCCGGGTCGACGTCTAGGCCGCGCACCTTGATCTCCAGAATGCCGATCTGGTGCTCGCGCAGCCAGGCGCGCAGCGTCCGCTCGTCGTTGGGCAGGGTTTCGAGCACCTCGAACGCCGTCGCGAAGGGCGTGGCGATCAGCTTGTCGGCGAACAGATAGGCGATGCCCGGGCTCGCAGCGCGTGCGTGCAGGGCTTCCGCCAGGGCGCCGATCGCCCCTGCCCGGATCACCGCGGGGTCGGGCTCGTAGAGGTAGCCTCCGATCGGCCCGGACGGGGGCTCGCGGCGCTCGCCGGCGTCCAGCTCGGCTCCGGACGGCAGGAGTACCGCACGTCGACCCTTCCTCGGTTCGGTGAGACACCACAGCGAGGTCTCCACCAGGTCGCCGCGGTGGCTCACCCAGGTGGCCGCGACGCCGTCCGGGATCAGCGTGGACGGCAGCCCGGGCGCGGCCTTGATGCAGCCGAACCGTCCGGCCAGTAGCGAGGTCGCGAAATCCCAGGGCGGCGAGAAGTCAGAAACCCGCCAGGTGCGTCCAGACGCGGTCCGCCGAGCCGGGTCGATGAACACCGCCGCGCCATTGGCCAGCAGTTGAGGAGCGAGCGTCACCGCGTCCCCACAGATCACTTCGCCCAGCCCGTCCAGGTTGGCGGCGGCCAGCACGGCCGTAGCCGGGTCAGCCTCGACCGCGATCACCTTCAGCCCGGCTGTGGCGAAGGCCAGCGCGTCCGCCCCAAGTCCGCAACCCAGGTCGACCACCTCGCGCACCCCGGCGGCCACGAACCGGGACGCCCGCCAGGCCGCAACTTCGGCCCGGGTTGCCTGCTCCAATCCGTCCGGGGTGAAGAACATTCGCTCGGCCCGTCCGCCGAACTTCCCGGCGGCGCGGCGGCGCAATTCCACCTGGCTCGAGGCAGCCGCTGCCTGCTCCGCCGGCCATGATCGGCGCAGGGCTGTGGCTACCGCCAGCGATCCCGGGTCAGCCTGCCTGGATGCCTCCGCCAGAGCCGGACGGGCGTCCGCCGACACCAGCCAGCGAGCGAGTTCGACATCCACGACACGAACCTAGCCCGCCTAGCCATCAATCCCCGCACCGCGCCAATATGATCGGCGCATGAAGGTGCTGTCGAAACTGAGTCTGAGCCTTGGCCTCGTCGCGTTGCTCGCCGGGATCGGCGTGCTGGTCTGGGGCTCCTGGATCGCTTATTGGCACTATGCAACCCTCTCCACCGGCCGCAGCGCGGAGTTCCAGGATCCGATTCCGATCATCGCCATCGCGGCGTTCGTGATCGCGGTGGGCGCCTTCCTGACCGGGCTCGCGGTCGCCGCGCCGCGCAAGGTGTATCCCGCCAACCAGACTGTCGATCCGACTGTCTGACCCGACGGGCTAGATCAGCCAGTCCTGAATCCGCAGGCCCAGCCCGACCACTCCGGCGACGGCCAGCAGGAACAGGTACGCGAGCACCAGCCGGGTGTCGCGCAGGTAGCACTTCGACCGGGTGAGTCCGGCGCGTCGCGCTTTCCAGTAGCCCGCGAACCCGACCCCGGCAAACACCACCACCGCCAGCGGTCCGAACAGCCAGCCAAGGATGGCGATGGTCGCGAAGATGCACAGCCGTAGCGGATCGAACGGCGCCGCGTCCGCTGTTTCCGGCGGCTCGGACGCATCCGCGCCCCCGGCTGCCACGAACGAAGAGGGGGACGCCCCGCGCGCGATCCGAGCGGCGGCCTGTTCGGGGGTCTCGGTCATCGCTGGGCATCCTTACGGGCGGTGCTCACCCGCTGGCGTCCGAGTCGTCCCCAGGCCTGCACCGCGCAGAACGGGGCGCACTGCGGATCACCGTCGTCGCTGAAGGTGCCGACGTGCACGCAGCACTGGGTGAGCCGCTCCTCCAGCATGGTCGAGATGTCCTGGAACGGCTTGATCGTGATCCGCTTCACCCGGTCGGCGAGCAGGTCGCGCATCCGC
>JAKOQD010000324.1 GCA_029778515.1 Actinomycetes bacterium | reverse complement strand
TTCACGGATTGCCGAGATGTTCACGGATCGGCGTGGGGGCGGCGGGACCCCCTCGGGCGTGGTTGCTACTGGCGAGTAACATTGCAGAAAGTGCCTTGTGCACCCTAAGCAGCCCGAGGAGGTCGTTGACCGCATGAAGATCGTCGTCTGCGTCAAGCAGGTGCCCGACACCTGGTCGGAGAAGAAGCTCGACCCCGCAACCAAGACCCTCGACCGGGAATCGGTCGACGGCGTCATGAACGAACTCGACGAATACGCCGTCGAGGAAGCGCTGAAGATCGCCGAGGCGACCAGCGGCGAGGTGACCGTGCTGTCCATGGGCCCCTCGCAGTCCACCGAAACCATCCGCAAGGCGCTGAGCATGGGCGCCGACGCCGGCATTCACGTGCAGGACGACGGGTTGGCCGGCTCCGACGCTGTCGCCACCTCGCTGGCAATTGCCACCGTGCTCAAGGACCGCGGCGCCGACCTGATCCTGTTCGGTTCGGAGTCCACCGACGCCCGCATGAGCGTCGTGCCGGCCATGGTGGCCGAGCGGCTCGGCCTGCCGCAACTGACCTTCGCCAACAAGGTGGAGGCCCCCGGTGACGGGACCGTCAAGGCGCACCGCCTGACCGACTACGGCTACGACGTGGTCGAGGCGAGCACCCCGGCCGTGGTCAGTGTCGTGGAGAAGATCAACGAGCCCCGCTACCCCTCGTTCAAGGGGATCATGGCCGCCAAGAAGAAGCCGGTCGAAACGATCAGCCTGGCCGACGCCGGCATCGAGGCCGCCGCGGTCGGACTGGGTGCTGCCTGGAGCGAGGTAGCCGAGTTCGCGGCCGCCCCGCCGCGGGCCGCTGGCACGATCGTCACCGACGAGGGTGACGGCGGCGTGAAGATCGCCGACTACCTGTCCGAGCAGAAGTTCATCTAAGGAGATACGAAGAATGGCTGAAATCCTCGTTCTCGTCGACCACGTCGACGGCGCGGTCAAGAAGGTGAGCCTCGAGCTGCTGACCCTGGCCCGTTCCCTGGGCGAACCGTCAGCGGTGTTCGTGGGCAACGGCGCTGACACCGCTCTGCAGACGCTGGCCGAGTACGGCGCTGCGACCGTGTACGTCGCCGACGCCGCCGAGTTGTCCGACTATGTCGTGGCGCCGAAGGCCGAACTGCTCGCACAGCTGGTGGCCGAGAAGTCGCCGGCAGCAGTCCTAATCCCCTCCACTGCGGAGGGCAAGGAGATCGCCGGCCGGCTGGCCATCAAGGCCAACAGCGGCGTGATCACCGACGCCGTCGGGATCAGCCCCGAGTTGGTCGCGACCCAGTCCATCTTCGGTGGCTCCACGATCGTGCACTCGAAGGTGACCAGCGGCACCCCGATCATCACGGTCCGGCCGAACTCCGCCGCACCCGAGGCCGCCCCGGCCGCCGGAACGCGCCAGGACGTGACCGTGGCCTTGAGCCCGCAGGCGACCGCTGCGAAGGTCACCGACCGGGTGACCGAGGAGAAGGGTGCCCGCCCGGAGCTCGCTGAGGCCGCGATCGTGGTTTCCGGCGGACGTGGCGTGGGCGGTCCGGAAGGCTTCGAGGTCATCGAGAAGTTGGCCGACTCCCTCGGTGGCGCAGTCGGTGCCTCGCGTGCCGCGACCGACGCCGGCTGGTACCCCCACCAGTACCAGGTGGGGCAGACCGGCAAGACCGTGTCCCCGCAGCTGTACATCGCCAACGGCATCTCCGGTGCCATTCAGCACCGCGCCGGCATGCAGACCTCGAAGACGATCGTCGTGGTCAACAAGGACCCCGAGGCTCCGATCTTCGAGCTCGCCGACTACGGCGTGGTGGGTGACCTGTTCCAGGTCGTGCCGCAGCTGACCGAGGAGATCGGCAAGCGCAAGGGCTGATTCAACGCACGCCGCGACCCCGTCACCCTTCGTGGGCGGCGGGGTCGCGGTGTATTCGGGCACAAACGCACGGATCCGGGCCATATGTGACCCCGATCCACGCGTTTGTCGAAGGGTCCAGAACAAAGCGGTGGATTCGGGTCATATATGGCCCCGATCGCAACGTCTGCGGCCCTCGCGGCGGTCTCCAGGAATGTCGATCGCGATCATCCCGGCATTTGAGGGCCAGCTGGGACGCGGTGCGACGCCGTTCGCGGATCGGGTAGACCGCCCGCGTATCGTTGCCCTTTGAACCACGTCGGAAGGACCCCCAGTGACACGCAGCCAACGCCCGGGACCCAACCTGTACGACCCCGAGAAGTTCGCCCGGGAATTCACCGAGGAACTGCGGTTCGGCCAGGGGGTCGACTTCGCCCGCGCGACGCCTACTGACCTGTACAAGGCGCTGGCCAGTACTGTCCGGCAGGCGCTGATCTCGCGCTGGATCGACACCCTCGACACCCAGATCAGCAAGGGCTCCAAAGCGGTGGTCTACCTCTCCGCCGAGTACCTGTTGGGCCGGCAGCTGGACAACGCGCTGCTGGCCACGAACCTGCAGGCGACCGCCCGGCACGCGTTGGCCTCCCTGGACCTCGACCTCGACGACCTGCGCGAGTACGAGGTGGAGCCAGGACTGGGAAACGGTGGTCTGGGCCGGCTGGCAGCCTGCTTCCTGGACTCGCTGGCGACGATGCAGATCCCTGCTGTCGGTTACGGCATCCGGTACGAGTACGGCATCTTCCAGCAGCAGTTCACCGAGGACGGCCGGCAGGTCGAGGTTCCGGACTCGTGGCTGCGGATGGGTAATCCGTGGGAGTTTCCGCACCCGGAGATGGCGGTCAACGTCGGCTTCGGCGGCACCGTGACCAAGGGCAACGGCGACCGGGCCGAGTGGCTACCGGCCACGCAGATCCTGGCCGTGCCGTACAACTACATGGTCCCCGGTTATCGCTCGGACGCGGTGAACACGTTGCGTTTGTGGCGCGCGCAAGCCGCGGAGAAACTGGACCTCGAGGAGTTCAACTCCGGTGACTTCCAAGCGGCGGTGGCCGAGCAGACGGAGGCAGAGTCGATCTCGAAGGTGTTGTATCCGGAGGACTCGACCCCGGCGGGTAAGCGCCTGCGCCTGCAGCAGCAGTACTTCTTCGTGGCGGCCTCGATTCACGACTTCATCCACAACGTCCTGCCCAGCGACTTCGACCTGCGGCGCCTGCACGAGCGGGTGATCTTCCAGCTCAACGACACCCACCCGGTGATTGCGATCCCAGAACTCATGCGGGTGCTGATGGACGAGAACGGCCTGCGCTGGGAGGAGGCGTGGAACGTCACGCGACAGTGCTTCGCCTACACGTGTCACACGTTGCTGCCGGAGGCGCTGGAGGTGTGGCCGGTCGATCTGATCGAGGAACTGCTGCCCCGGCACATGGACATCATTTACCGCATCAATTCCACGTTCCTGGCCGAAGTCGCCGACTCCTTCCCCGGCAACGACTGGCGTGTGCGCCGCATGTCGATCATCGAGGAGCACCCGGTCCGTGCCGTCCGGATGGCCTATCTGGCCAGCGTCGGCAGCAGCAAGGTGAACGGCGTGGCCGAACTCCACAGCAGACTGCTGCGCGAGCGGGTGCTGCCGGACTTCGCCGAGATGTACCCCGACCGCTTCACCAACGTCACCAATGGCGTGACACCGCGCCGCTTCCTGAAGCTCGCGAATCCGGAACTGTCCGCGCTGATCACCTACAAGATCGGTCCGGAATGGGTGACAGATCTCGAGCGTCTGCGCGACCTCGACCAGTTCGCCGACGACGAGGAGTTCCTGGCCGTCATCGCGCGGATCAAGCGGGAGAACAAGGTCCGGCTGGCCGACACGCTCAAGAAGCGGGACGGCATCCTGCTCGAGGTCGACACGATGTTCGACGCGATGGTGAAACGGCTACACGAGTACAAGCGGCAGTTGCTCAAGCTGCTGCACGTCGTGGTGCTGCACCAACGGTTGATGGACGGCCAGGAGATCACGCCGCGCACGGTGCTGTTCGGGGCCAAGGCCGCGCCGGGCTATGCCATGGCCAAGGAGATCATCGGCCTGATGAACTCGGTGTCGCGCACGATCGCCCAGGACAAGCGCGCCGACGGTCAACTACAGATCGTCTTCCCGCCCAACTACAACGTGACGCTGGCCGAAACCTTGATCCCGGCCTGCGACCTCTCCGAGCAGATCTCGATGGCCGGCAAGGAGGCATCCGGGACCGGGAACATGAAGTTCGCCCTCAACGGCGCGCTCACCATCGGCACCCTGGACGGCGCGAACATCGAGATCCGCGACCTGGTGGGACCGGACAACTTCTTCCTGTTCGGGATGACCGAGCAGGAGGCTCACGCCGCGCAGGAGGCCGGCTACGCGCCGTGGAAGCACTACGACGAGGATCCGGTTCTACGCCGGGCTCTGGACGCGATCAGCCACGGTGATTACTCCGGCGGCAAGTCGTTCGCGTTCGGCCACGTCGTCGACTCGTTGCTGCGCAGCGACCCCTACATGGTGCTGGCCGACTTCGGCTCCTACATCGCGGCGCAGGACGAGGTGGACAAGGTCTGGGCGGACCCGAAGCGCTGGAACGCGATGGTCGTGCACAACATCGCCCGCTCGGGCTTCTTCTCCTCCGACCGTTCGATCCAGGACTACCTCGAGCGCATCTGGCACGTGCCCCCGGTCCCGGTGGGGCGCTAAGCCGGATCTCTCAACGTGCCCGGCCGGCATGACCAATCCGTGAGCATTCCGGGCATCCGTTAGCGTTACGGACGGGTTTTTGGCGACCGTAGTGCTCACCGATGCCCAGCGTGCTAACGGATTGCCGTTTCATCCTGAAAGATCCGGGCTAACCAACCGCGCCTACCATTGACGAGTGCACTACCTGGACTACGCGGCCACAGCCCCGCTGCGCCCTGAGGCCAGGGAGGCGATGCTCGCCCAGTGGGACCTGGTCGGTAATCCTTCCAGCCTGCACACCGCGGGCCGTGCTGCACGGCGGGTGGTCGAGGAGAGCCGGGAACAGATCGCGGCGTTGATCGGCGCGAAGCCCGGGGACCTCATCTTCACCTCCGGCGGTACCGAGGCCGACAACCTCGCGCTGAAGGGGATTCCGGCGGCAGGCGAGAAGCGCCGCGTGTTGATCTCTTCGATCGAACATCACGCGGTGTTGGATCCGGCCCAAGCGCTCACCGGGTGCCAGGTGGAGGCGATCCCGGTGGACTGCTTGGGCCGGGTGCAGGTGGACATCCTGGAGCAAATGCTCGACGACGACGTCGCGCTCGTCGCTGTGATGTGGGCCAACAACGAGGTGGGCACGATCCAGCCGATCGCGCAGATCGCCGATTTGTGCAAACGGCGCGGAATCCCGTTGCACAGCGACGCCGTGCAGATGCTCGGCCAGCTCGACCTCGACGTCGCGGGCGTACCATCGGTGGCTCTCTCGGCGCACAAGGTGGGCGGACCGGTTGGGGTGGGTGTGCTCGTCCTCGACCGCTCGTTGGCGGTGCAGCCGCTGCTGCACGGCGGTGGGCAGGAGCGCGACGTCCGCTCGGGAACTGTGGACGCCGCCGGCATAGCGGGCTTCGCTGCAGCTCTTGCCGCACCGGTGGTAGATGTCCAACCACTGCGAGACGCGCTCATCGACGGGGTTCAGCGGGTGGTCCCGGACGCTGTACTCAACGGTGATCCTGAGAACCGGCTGCCGCACAACGCGCACTTCTCGTTCCCGGGTTGTCCTGGAGATGCCCTGCTGATGCTGCTCGACGCCGCCGGCATCGCGGTGTCCACCGGCTCGGCGTGTACGGCCGGGATTCCGCAGCCGAGCCACGTGCTCATGGCCATGGGTGCGCCGGAAGGGCTGGCTCGCTCGTCGCTGCGGTTCTCGCTCGGCTGGGCCTCCACCCAGGCGGACGTGGACGCGCTGCTGGCTGCCTTGCCGGGCGCGGTGGAACGGGCCCGCCGGGCGGGCCTGAAATGAGAGTGATCGCGGCACTGTCGGGCGGGGTGGATTCCGCCGTGGCCGCTGCTCGCCTGGTCGACGCCGGCCACGATGTCACGGGTGTGCATCTCGCCCTGGCGGAGAAGCGTTATGCCGGAGGGGGGCGCGGCTGTTGCACGCTGGAGGACGTTCACGACGCCCGGCGGGCCGCGGACGTGCTCGGCATCCCGTTCTATGTCTGGGACTTTGCGGAGAGGTTCCGGGAGGACGTGGTCGAGGACTTCCTCGCCGAGTACCGGGCCGGCCGCACGCCCAACCCCTGTGTGGCGTGCAATCAGCACATCAAGTTCGCCGCGGTTCTCGACCGGGCGCGGGCGCTGGGTTTCGACGCGGTCGGCACGGGGCATTACGCGCGGCTCGTGGACGGTCACCTGTACCGGGCGGTTGACCCGGACAAGGACCAGTCGTACGTGCTGGCCGTGCTCGACGCGGAGCAGCTCGCCGCGTCCCTGTTCCCGCTGGGTGACAGCCACAAGCCGGAAGTGCGGGCCGAGGCGGCGCAGCGCGGATTGCTGGTCGCCGACAAGCCGGACAGTCACGACATCTGCTTCATCCCCGACGGCGACACCCGGGGTTTCCTGCGGGCACGCGAGGGCGGTGAACCGGGTCCGATCGTCGATGCCATCACTGGTGAGGAACTCGGGAAACACCCGGGCGCGATCGGTTTCACGGTCGGCCAGCGACGAGGGCTGCGCTTGCAGCAGCCTGCGGCCGATGGTGCCGCGCGTTACGTGGTCGATGTCGATGTCGCGAGCAACGTCGTGCTGGTCGGTCCGCCAGTGCTATTGCGCGTGTCAGGGTTCGAGGTGGACCGGCAGCGGTGGACTGGTTCCCCAGTTGCACAAGCTGAGGTCGCGGTCCAGATTCGCGCCCACGGGGAGGCGGTGCCGGCGGTGCTGGACGGGATCCG